>JAIRJY010000055.1 GCA_031260365.1 Nitrososphaerota archaeon
CACGATTTTCTGCAACCAAAACCTTCATACACAAACTGTCATGTTTGTGGAGCAGAACTTGAAGTGTGGAGCGATGAGGATAACGTAACATGCCTTAACTGTGGTGCTGAATGGAAACGCCCAAATGATAATGCAGCATGTCTTACATACTGTCAATATGCCGATAAATGCAGAACAATAATTATCGAAAGAAAAAAATAATCCATTACTTACGCAAAAAAAAACTTTAAACTTCTTTTTTTGTCAGTTTTCATAACTTAATAAGTGTTCAACATATTCACACAAGTAAATAGGTTATATATTCCAAAAGTCAAGAAAACCACTAAACGGTTTAATGATGTGTTGTATACAAAAGCATCAACAAAAACCAGTTAAAAAGGCTGTTAGTCTAGTTTTTTGTATAGTAGTGTTATCAGGAAGGCTGTGACCAGCATAAATACGATGAGTCCTGCTGTGACTATGTTAAATATTGCGGATAGCATGATGCCAGTGGTTGTGCTTAGTGCGCTGAAAAGTGTTGTTGCTAACAGGGTTTTTTTGAAGGATAAATTAAGTTTTAAAGCGCATAGTCCTGGAATGACTAGAAGTGCGACAACCAAGATTGTGCCAATTACTTTGATGGATAAGACTATCGTGACTGCTATAAGTAAATCAAAAAGTATTGTTAAACGGGTTGTGGGTATGCCCATTATCCGTGAGGTTTCTTCGTCAAATACTATTGAGAGTAGTTCTCTGTGGAATAAGCCTATGAATAATAAAACAAAAGTGCTTAAAACAGATACCAGTAACAAATCAGAAAAACTAATGGTTAAAATGGATCCGAAAAGATAACTAAACAGGTCCACGTTAAATCCTCCGGCGATACTTATAACAATTAAGCCCGTTGAAAAGCCTAATGCTAACATTACTGCTACTGCGGAGTCTGACGGGGCAATCTTTTTTCGTCTCATATATGATATAGTAAAAACAGCTAAAATTGAAACACCTAATGCAGCAATTAAAGGATTAATTCCAAGTAAAAGCCCCAGAGCTATACCACCAAATGCAGTATGCGACAACCCATCGCCAAGCATTGCTTCTTTTTTAAGAATTAAAAATAAACCAACCAATCCGCAAACGACCGAAACAATTATGCCGCCTATTAGAGCGTTTTGGAAGAATTGGTATCCAAAGGGGTTAAACAAATCAATGTTCACTTGCAAAAACTCCCTCGCAATCGTGTTTGTGATACACAAAATGAAAATGATCACCATACGCACGTTTAAGTAACAAGTTAGCGTCTAATTCTTGCGTAATTCCTGCAAGCTCAACAGTTTTATTAACACACATTACCTTGGACATACGACAAAAAACAGATGCTAAATCATGAGTAACAATAAGTATAGTAATGTTTCGTTCAACATTTAAATCACTTAGTTTTTTGTAAAACTTTTCTTGAGCATTTGAATCAACACCAACTATTGGTTCATCAAGCAAAATCAATTCAGGATTATGAACAAGCGCCTTTGCAACAAACATACGCTGTTTCTGCCCTCCAGATAACTGACCAATACGCCTATACGCAACATCACTTAAACCCATAAATTCAAGATTGCTGTCGACTGTTTGCCAATCTTTTTGCGTAAATCTTCTGCCCAACATACCTTTTTTTATACACCCTAAAGAAACAAGTTCGCGAACAGTTAAAGGAAATTGCTCTTCAAAATTAGTAGCCTGCTGCGAGATATACGCAATTTTTTGCCACGAAGAAAATTTAGCTATATCAGCATCAAATAAGCGAATTGAACCCTGTGTATGAGGCAAAAAACCGAGAAGTGTACTTAAAAGAGAAGTTTTTCCACCACCATTAGGACCAACTATTCCTACGTAGTCACCGCGGTTAATTGTAAATGTCGCATTTTCAACTACAGCTACGCTATTGCGATGTACTGTGAGGTTTTTTGTTTCTAATATAGGTGTAACTTTTTGCATGCTTTAGTATCATCTACCTATTCCTAAACCTGCTTGTAAATTGTATAGATTTGTTTGCATTTGTTCTATGTAATCTAAACCTTCTTGGGGTCCTAGCATTAAATAAAGTTTTAACACTTCAACATTTTGACCTGTTTTGGTTTGGACTTCTGATTGTATTGTCTTAATATAGCTACTAGAATATACGGGATCAACGTAAAGAACATGTATTTGGTGTTCTTTTATTTCTTCAATTATATTTATTATTGTTCGAGCACTTGGTTGCTCATCTGCTGAAAGCCCAATTACACTATACTGCACAAATCCATATCGTTCAGCTAAATAACCAAATGCTCCATGGGAAACAAAGATGATGTTGCTACTTACGTTTGAAAGCTCATTTTTGTATGCTGTATCTAATTGTTCAAATTGTTGATTTAATATCTGCCATCGTTGAGAGTAATAATTTTCGTGCTGTGGATCAACGGCAATTAAGGTATTATAGATGGTTTCTGCTTGTTGTTTAGCCATGTAAGGACTTGTCCAAGTATGTGGATCATATAAATCAGGAGCATGCTGGTTGTCAGGTTTGTTTTCGTTGTGGGTGTGTTCTTGGTTTTCTATAAGCGTTAAGTGTTCTGTTGTTTCAACTATTGTTCGATTTTTTGTGTTTGATAGCGCAGGCAATATTTCGTCTTCTACCCAATGATCAGCACCTGCTCCATTGTAGAAGATTATGTTTGCGTTTTCAGCTGCTTTTATGTGTGAGGCAGATGGTTCCCAACTGTGGAGTTCAGTGTTACTGGGAACGAGTTGTGTTATTTCTACGTGTTCCCCGCCTATTTGGTATGTTATATAAGTTAGAGGGTAAAACGTGGTAACTATTTGCAACTTATCTGACGTTTGAGCAGATGAGTTGGTTATAAGATATGCTAAAGTGGAGGATACAATCATAATTATAATCATAATGTTTGTGAGGAAAATCTTTTGTTTTTTATTCATAAAATATTTTTAACACACAAGTTATTAAAGTTATTCAAAACCTTAATAATAATATAGGTTATTAAGAGAATTAATAATAAAAATTATTAACAACACAAATACATTTTAATAAACAGGTACAACATGACAATAATCAGCCTATCCATACCAGACAAACTAATAACCCAAATAGATCAGACCATAAAAGAAAAAGGCTACGCCAGCAGATCAGAAATCACCCGTCAAGCCCTAAGACATTACCTAACAGAAGACCCAAAAATAGAAAACATAAACGGAGAAACCGTTGCCACAGCAACACTCATCTACAAAGAGAACATCAACAGACAACAACTATTTGAAACTCAACACATACACAGTGGATTAGTTACAACATTCTTACACACTCACATTCACCAAGGACACTGCCTAGAAGTAATAATCTTAAAAGGACAAGCTAACACCATAAAAAAATTCATAGACAAACTACGCCAAAACGAACAAATATCACAAATAAAAATTTCCATCATAAACCAAAAGTGACAAAACATAACACTATAAAAGTTTTTAACAAAGCATACGCATAATTACTTGAGAACAAGTGATCAAAACCGCAACAAGCACACGTATAGCTGGAATCGGCTCAATGCTACTGTCTCTAAACTTCCTTATCGCAATTTCCACCAGTTTCTTCTTTATTCGTCAAACTATCATTTTTCTCCCCGTCATACTTATTCTCAGTATCGTTAGCATACTTCTTGTTCTTGGTGGAATGGAAGGTTTAGCTGAACACTATAAAGACGCTAAAATCTACAAAAGAGTACTCATAGGCGCGCTTTTTGGCATAATCGGTTTCATTTTATTGCTAATAATACCGATAATATTTGGTATAGCGCACATCTTTATACTGCTAATGGCAATGAGTTTTCGAAAATCGTTTTATACATTAGCAGACAGTTCAAACAAACATTTGTTCCGTACAGCAGGAAAAATGCTACAACTCGGAATAATATTCGCATTTGCGTGTCTTATCGGCAATGTCTTATTTTTCACGCTACTAAATGCAGCCGTTTTTATTTTGATATTGTTAATACTATTAAATAGTTCATGTTTATTCTTAATGGGGATCGCATTTTCAGTATCAGCCAAAGCTTTCTTTTCACTCAACACAAACCCAAACACACCAACATACGCTGTTACACCAAACGCACTTTTAAACGAAAATACAAAATCCACCCAAGAAACTCAAATAACATAGAATTGCTTTATTTGGTACGCTGAATCGAATACTGACCAACATCGTTCTGCACGCCAAACACATCAACATGTAACTGTTTTAGAAAAATTTGATTACGCAAGTTCCCAAGATGACGTGTTCAAAAAGTATGATTTTTTGCTCAGAATTATATATGTCCTGCCATGTTACTGTGCTAACGATTAGTAACTTATTATCTAAAGTAACTGAGAATTCGTTATGTATTATCGAAGTAGGTATGCTTGTTTTAGTTGTCCATGAATCTGCATCTGGGTCATACGTATACAAGAAATCTTGTGTTATGACGAAAATTTTTCCATCTATAACCTGAGCTTGCGAAGAACCACTAAAGGGTAAAGGGGCTTTAGTACTCCAGCTATCCGTAGTTGTGTCATATACCTCGTTTATATCCAAACTACGAGCTACCATTGGACCATCGTAATTCTCAGTAATGCCTCCCATACAGTAAATCTTATCTTGATAGGCAACTATGGCAAACATTGCTCTCTGAGTAGGCATAGGTGCCAAAGTGGTCCAGCTGTCAGATTTAGGATTGTAACACTCATTAACAACACTATATCCACCATTTGTACCGCCAATAACATAAATTAAATCATTTACCACAGTAACTCCAAACCGAGTTCTTTCTGTATTCATTGGCGTTTTTTTTGTCCAAGAATTTTCAACTAACTCTGCTGCTGAGACAGAATTACCTACTGCTACAAATAATCCGCTCATAAAAACGAAAACCAGTATAACAGGAATAATTCTGTTCATACAAAACATATACATACTTAATTTTTTTCTTAATAAAAAGGTTTTCATCAATACAGATTCTGGAAACAAAAAACAGTTAGAGCTATTTTTTCATTCATTCACGGCACTTTTTCGTATATTTCATATATTTAATAGACACGCATTTCTTTTTTTACATATAGCTTGTGCCATAAAATATATTCATAAACTGTGAAAACTGATTATAATCTTAAACTTTGTCCAAACTTGGAGATATCTACAGCAAACCCATTTTTAACTATTTTTTTATCATTCTTGTAGTGGATGATTGATTTGTTTGCGTAGGGTTTTTCTTCAAAATTGTAGCTATTTCGATTTTGAGATGCATATTAAACACTAAAGAACCTATAACATACTTGTCAATAATACGCTTCTTTTTCACAACTTTAACCAGACTTCTGCATAGATTTTCAAATTAAACTGCAAAGAGTATCAAAGAATGCGTAAATGCAAAAAAGTGTAGATGACTATGTAGGTGTGCTAATGCGGTATAATGTTCCGTTTGGATGGAAAAATGCGTTGAAAGCAAAAAGACTGTTTTGTTCATCTTTATGTAGACCTGTTATTTGTAACTGCGCTTCAGGGTAGGACGGCTGAAATGAGAAGAGGGTTATTGTAAGTTCATTTACTTCTAAATCTATTCCAGTTCTGTTTTGATAAGCTTCTACGGCTCTATCGTAATACCACTGAAGACCTAAAGTATCAATTTGTTTAAGAACTGCCTCTTGTGTTTGACTTCGAGCAAACCTTGACATGGACATCATGTCATTTGATGGACCACCACTTACATAGTAAGGACCACCACGATATGCGTGAAAGCTTAAAAAAACAGATGGTTCTTGATAAAACACTACGCGAATACCTCCACCATTTCCCATTGTGGATAACCCTATTGAATCAATTATGATTTCATTTGGATATTCTAACATGAGCAGTTTAAATGCATGCGTATTTTTAACGTCCTGCACTAGTTCAGTTAAAGAGACATTTAATATATTTGGATATGAAAGTGTAACACCCGGTTGTGAATCGAAAGTTGGGGGATAACTAGTAGAGTGCCGAAACAGGTATCCTTCAAATGCTGAGAAGCTTAACGCAAAAATCAGTACGCCCACAACTACATACTTAAACACTCGACGAAGCAAACCACGTGATACAAACCAGACAACACTACTAACCCCGATTAAGCTAAGTGTGGCTATTTTTATCCAAGAACCATTACGATACATTAACACCATAAAGAAACTCGCTACAATCGCTATGGATATAAACAAGTTTTTAATGGTTACATATCTGTTACTTGACACCATTATAGTTCAATTTACTAGTGTTATTAGAGTATAAATTAGTTTGTAACTACAATGTGAACTAAATTAGCGCAAATAAACAAACAGTCAAATTCTACCGCCAAATGTATTCTTAAACTGTGAAAACTGGTCATAAGCTTAAATTTAGGGAATTAATATTTTGCTTGCAAACCTAAAGAGGAAATATGTTTGGTTAACGAAAAAATTCAAGCCGGCGATTATGCGTTAATATATCTTGATGCTCGTCGGACGTATATGTTGAAAGTTGAGGCGGGGCAGACGTTTCATACTCATAAAGGTTTTATCAAGTTTGATGAGTTGATTGGTAAAGAGTTTGGAGAACCAATTAAAAGCAGTTTAGGGGTAAT
>JAIRJY010000082.1 GCA_031260365.1 Nitrososphaerota archaeon
AACTGTACTACCTGTACCAAAATTATAAGATTTTTCCCAAAGAACCCTACCCGTATGCAAATCAACCGCAACAATAGTATTACGCTGTAAAGGAACAGAACCCTCAACAACACCCATCGCACCACTATTCGCATTCCCAACCGTAGCCTGATTATAAGTACCACCAGTATTATAGTAAAGAACACCAGCAATAATAACAGCACCTACAAACTTACCCTCATAAGCATCACCATTTTGATATCCAACCTGAAACTCTCCGCCAGATAAACCGCCAAGAGTATCACCAATAGGCATAGACCACAAAATATGTGCACTACTAGGAGCATCATTATACGGAGCAAACGCATTCCGAGGTCTAGCTACCCAACTACCCGAAACAGCCCACCAATCACGAAGCTGAGAATCAATCGGTCTCGTCCAATAATCCTCCGGAAGACCCAAATCAGGATAATACGACTTATCAACCTCTTGCACAATCAACTCTACAACATCACTCTGACTTGCCGCATACCAACCACCCAAATTACCAGACACCGGACTATAATACACACGATCAAAAGTACACTTCAAAGTATAAACACCCAAAACCTCAGGCGTAAAATAATACCCAACAGTACCAGTAGACCACGTCATACGATCAACATTAGACACCCGACCAACAGGATCAGTAATAACCAAAGTCACATTCCAACCATCACCATCAATCTGCAAATAATTCAACAAACCAAAATTAACCAAAACAGCCTGACCAACGCCAACAGTTTTAGGAGCAGTATCAACAAAAGGAAACGTCGAAAACTCGCGATCTTGAGCATTAACAGTACCCACAACAGCAAATAAAGAAACGACAAAAGACAACAGCAACAAAACAGCTATCGCTGAAGCAACAATTTTATTTTTTAAAAGTTTCATACCTTCACATTTTCCTCCAAGATTCTATAAAACGAAAATAAATCAAAAACTATTTAAAACTACTGCAAAAACCCGGCATACTTAATTAAGCATATACAAATAATAGTTCAAAAAAATAAACAAACAAAAACCAACATAGACAAACTAATTTTAAATAGCACCACAGAAAAAACACTAACGCTTCTCTCAAAACAAATACCCCAAAACTGAAAATAACCCTATCAAAAGGTCATAAAACAATAGCCTACGGCTGCTACACACCAAAACTAAAACAATCAACATACTAAACAGCGACCTACTAAACAACCCCTTCATAATTTTACACGAATACTACACCACACAAGAAACAAAAACGCAAACAAATACACTTTAGACATAATATGCAATAAACTGATAAGAGAGTATTAAAAAATAGAGGCTTATGTTTCAGTGTTTGTGTTGCTATAATCGGTTGTGAGTACATTTATGCAACTTATAACTGCGTCCATACTAGCTTTAACTATGTCCTCATGGATACCTAGCGCGGTAACAATTCTATGACCTTTGCGCATGTTTACTACCACTTCGACTACGGCATCGGTTCCACCGGTGATAGCTTTAACGTTATATTGCTCTAATTCGATTGCTTCAGTTTCTTTTATAACATCTTTTATTGCGTTTATAGCTGCGTCAACTGGACCAACGCCATTTGCAGTACCGAAGACTGTCTTACCATTTACGCATAGACAAACAGATGCTTGTGCAGCTGTTTTTGCGCCTCCTGAAAAAGTCATCTCTTGAAGTTCAATAGATTTAACACCACTAAGACCCATAACATTTTCAGCTATACCTAATACATCAGCGTTCATGACGTTTTTGCCTTTATCACCAAGCTCTTTTATCTGTTGAAAAATTTCTTGGAACTGTTCTTCAGTGGGTTTTATTCCCATACTAGCAAGATCAGCTTTTATTGCATGTGATCCTGAATGTTTACCTTGTGCAATGTGGCGGGTACGACCCACAAGAGATGGTGGGAAGGGTTCATATGTTGAAGAGTTTGCAAGCATACCCTGAGTATGGATTCCAGACTCATGTTTAAACGCGTTTTCGCCAACAACTGCTTTATTTGGTTGCGTGTTAACGCCTGTTAATCGTGAAACCAGTTGAGAAGTACTATAAAGAAGTTCAGTTCTAATACGTAGCTGTTTTTTGTAAAGTGTGTGAAGAGCCACTGCGACTTCTTCAATAGCAGCATTACCTGCACGTTCACCTAATCCGTTAATTGTTCCATGAGCTACTTGAGCACCAGCACTAAGACCCGCTACAGTATTAGCTACAGCCATACCAAAATCGTTGTGACAATGCACCCCAACAGGTACTTTAACTATTTTAACTAATTTTGTAAAAAAATCATAAGAACTATCAGGAGATAAAATGCCCACGGTATCGCAGGGAGTTACACGGTCTACGCCACAAGCTTCTGCAATCTGGAAAACTTTGAGCAGATAATCAAAATCAGAACGCGTTGCATCCTCAGCAAGCAAATCAACTTTTAAACCATGACTCTTAGCGTAAGTTACACATTCTGCAGTAAGTTTCAAAATTTGCTCACGCGTTTTATGCAGTTTTTGTTCTATATGCAAATCAGATGTAGGTATAATTAAACTCATAACTTGAGCAGCACTATCGATAACTGCGTCAATATCATTCTTAGTTCCTCTACCAGCACTTGCCACTTCAGCCTTTAAGCCTTGTGTAGCTATTAATTTAACAGCTTCAAATTCACCTTTAGAAACTGCGGCAAACCCAGCTTCAATCACATCTATACCAAGCTCGTCAAGACATTGAGCTATACGCAGTTTATTTTCAGGTACAAGAGCTACACCTGGAGTTTGTTCACCATCACGTAAAGTGGTATCTAAAAATTTTATACAATTAGGAAAGTTATTAAATAAAGTAATACCCCATTTTGAAGTCACTTCACAAGTTCACCGTCATGCAGAGATATAAAATTTATGCAAAACTCCGTGTAACAAACGACACATTCAAATATAGAAAAAAATGAAAAGTTATAAAAACAAAAAGTAGTGTCAGCTTTCCCGAGTTCACGCGACCGAAGACCGCACTACAGTTGGGAACGGAACGTGGTTTAACTTCTGAGTTCGGAACGGGATCAGGTGGAACCCACATCCTATGACCGACAACTGACTTTATCAGTTCAGCAGAGCCTTATATATCTTTAGTACACAAATCATAAAAGATATGCAAACATACATCAAACATTAAAGGTTAACAAATTTTCGAGCAATAATCCCAGAAAATAAGCAGTGTTCTATAAAAAGTAAACACTTGAAATATGTAAAAACATATTAAAAATGTAAAATATGGTATATATTAATCATTTAAAATTTCGATAAACGTTTCTATTCTGATGTGTATTATAACAAAACCTAAAAGAGTTATACACATTAATTAAAACATAACCAGGATGAATGAAAAATGAGTAACGATGTTGATATGGCAACTATTCAGTTAAATGAAGATAAAATGAATTTCCTTTTAAGTAAAAAAGACTTTAAAACAGGTAGTCGCGGTTATCATGCACAAGGCAAAATGATGTCGAACGGCAAAAACTATCAGATAAACATACTTGTTGTTGAAATCGGTTCTAAACCTAAAGAAGAGAAAAAGTGAGTGAGACATTCTCTTCTATTTTGCAGGGTTTTTAAAGATTAAGAGGCGGATTAATCATATGTCGTATAGAGTTTCTTCGTAAACCTGCATAGTTTTTTTCACCAAAATACTCCAATCGTATTGATTGACAATAGTTTTACGAGCATTTATACCCATTTCAGTTGCTTCTGCAGTGTGCTCAAGCAAATATAAAAGTGCTTCAGAAAACTGTTTAGAGTTAAATGGTTTAACTAGTAAGCCGTTTTTGCCTGTTTCAATTGTTTCAGCGATTCCACCTACAGTTGTTGTTACCACAGGTAATCCAGTTGCAAGTGCTTCAAGCACGGCAAATGGGTGATGTTCATAAAAAGTTGAGAGAGCAAATATGTCTGCAGCTTGGTAGAGTTTGGGTAATTTCTGGTCAGGATAGTAACCGGTAAATATTATGTGATTTTCTACATGTAATTGTTTGGCGTGTGCGTGCAGTTTTGTCATTTCGTCTCTTTGACCTTTTCCGCTAATAACGAATTTAGCGTTTTTAAACTGTTTAACTACAGAGGGTATTGCTTCGATCAAAGTGAAGAGTCCCTTTCGGGCATATAATCGACCTACTGATAGTATTATGCGATCGTTTGGGTTAAATCCAAGTTCAGTTTTGATTTTTTGTTTATCTTTAGCAGGTTGGAATTTGTGTATATCAACACCATTGCGGATAACGCAAACACGGTTTTCGGGTATGTTATAGTATTTTTTTAGTTCTTGTCGCGTAAAGTCGCTAACAGCAATAACACGACTAGCGCGTTTGATCATTCCAATTTCAAAAAATCGGAGAACCCAATTGAAGCTGACAAGGAATTTTTCGTTTGCATTTAGACGACTATATTGTTCTCGCCTTATGGCTTCTGTTTCACCTTTCCATGTGGAGTGAACTGTGCATACAATTGCTTTTCCAAAGTTTGGAGGAATAGCAAAACTTGGTGTTAATGGCAACTGTGGGTGTGTGATATCAACGTTCGTGATGTTGCGAATACTTTCAAGTTTTCGATAACTGGATTGTGCGAGCATAAATGATTTTATTATAGGGATTTTTGGAATTTTTTTGAAGTGTACCATAAGTTGGTTGTTAACTTGGATGTCAATGTTTTGATTTGATTCGGTTACTATGTTGGCGTTGTAGCCGTTTTTCATTAATTCATTAGACAGGTAATAGACATAAGCACCTGTTCCGCCTGAAAGTGGCCAGTACTCGGGAGATATAAAACAGATATTTCGGGTTGTCATTTATGCCTACCTCTGATGTACATTATTGTTGTAATTACGGCACCGTTAAACCATGCTATAGAACGTACATAATATAGTAAAATGAGGCGCATTGCAGTTTTATCTTTGAATTCAACAGCGATTTTTGCTGCAGAATAAACGTAGTAAATAAACATTGATAAAAACAGAACACTCGTTAGGTACCATAAAAAGTTTAAACTGGGTACTATACCCAACAAGAAACTAATTATTGTTGACAAAAGCCAAATTGGTTGAATATTCATGCCAACATCAGTGATTTCGTCACCCTTTGCTAAAGTACCGTGTTTAAAGTATAGTCGTAACGTGTTTTTGCCATATTGGAGCTGTTGTCGATAAAATTTTTGAACGGTAGGACGATTAAAATGGTAACATACTGAAGAGGGTTCATACGCAATTTTGTAGCCTCTTGAAGTTAATTGATAACCGAATTCAGTATCGTATTGACTTGGCATGTCCTCTGCCCACCCGCCGACTTCTTCAAGAACAGATTTTTTAAGCAACAAATTCATAGTTGCTACCCGCTTAGTGTACTTACCAACACGTCGATAACGCGTTTTAAGTTCGTATCCTATGCTTCTTGCCCATGGATTATCTGTATTCCATGTGTCAATTGAACCACTAACACCCCCAACAGCAGGTTCATCTATACGTGGTACAAGTTTTTTTAACCAATCTGCTTCAACTTTAGCATCAGAATCAACAAAACCCAAAATTGGATAAAGCGCGACTTTTTGTGCATAATTATATGCTGCAGGACAGTTTAATGTCGTTTGATAAATTTTAATAGGATATTTTTTCGCAAGTTCCACAGTTCTATCTTTTGAACCGCCATCCACCAAAATGATTTCCAAATTATCTGAAGGATAATTTTGTGTCAATAACGCTTGCAGACATTCTTCAATTGTTGTTTCGTTATTCATTGAAGATATAATTATCGATACATTAGGCAAAACATCAAACAATTTTTACATCTTCCGTATCTGTGCTGATATTATTGAGACAAATATTCTAAAACCATCATGCACATAATCAACGCCTGAACTACCATAAGTGCGTTGTTTAAAACTTATAGGCACCTCAAGTACGCGAAAACGACTTTTAACAGTTTTCACTAACATTTCCGTTTCAATTTCGTATCCACAAGATTTCAAATGTTGAATCTCGAGAACTTCTCGTCTCATCACCCGATAACCAGACTGAGAGTCAGTAACATGAACACCAATAAACATGTGAATTATTAAATTAAACAGTTTAACACCGAATATATTGAGTTTTTTTGCAGCCACGTTTTTTGTACACAAATACCGTGAACCGATAACAAGGTCTGCCTTATTATTTAAAATTGGATAAAGCATTTGAGACAATTCTTCAGGACAATGCGAACCATCGGAGTCAATAGTTACCAATATATCGCCCTTAGATTTAGCAAAACCTACACGTAACCCCACACCTTTTCCCCTATGCACTACCAAACGATACAAACGCACTGAATATTGTTTAGCAACCACAAAAGAGTCATCAAAAGAATGATCATCAATCACTATAATTTCATAATTTAAACCCAGTAGCTTCATGGTGGTCTGAACACGTTCAATTACGGTTCCTATCGTCTTTGCTTCATTATACATAGGTATTACTATTGAAACCAGCAATTGTTTTGAATTCATTCTACTTATATTCCTAAATGGAAGAACTTATAAAGTTTAGCTACTCAACCATTACAATCAGCAGTTATGGATGAATTGATGCTTAACATGGAAACCTACAAAGTTAAATCAGCTAAAAACGACAAAAAAATTTGGTTCTCTATGTGGTTTCTAGGAGCAATTATTACTTTTGGATTAGCAGTTTTCCCCATGTTTTATCGTCTAATTGAAAACAGAAATAATCACTTTAGAAACGAAGAAGATAGAGAGAAACATGTAAGAGATTATCTACAGAATCAAAATAAAACTGTGCCAAAAATAAACAAACGCCCACACGAAATGAACACAAAAATTTGGACAATATCCGTTATTTTGGTTATTCCAGTTTTTATAATCACCTATTTACTATCTAAAGATTTAGCTATGCACGAAACGGAACAAGAAAGGTTTCTTGCTCAAGCTTTCCCAGAACGCATATTTATGCCACAAACGATACCCATAAAAACATATGTATTAATTACCATTATGACACTAGGATTTGGAGTAATTTATTGGTTGTACAAAATAGTTAACCACTATAACGCG
>JAIRJY010000098.1 GCA_031260365.1 Nitrososphaerota archaeon
ATGATTGTTACCTTAACTCTGACAAATGGTGTGCAAAAAATGGTAAAGACGAATGTTTTGATTCGGAAACTTCCTGCGGTGGAAACTTTGGGTAACACTTCAGTGATTTGTTCGGATAAAACTGGAACACTTACACAGAATCGTATGACCGTTAAACAGCTTTGGGTTTGTGGTGGCTCATCGTTTGCAAGTGATGCTGTTTTTTCTGATGCGCAGCTTGTTTTTCTCAAAATTTTAGCGATGGCAGGTAACGCTACTTTTGAGGTAGATGAAAATGACAACAAGAAATATGTGGGCAATGCCACAGAAGTTGGTGTACTTAGACTTTTGGGCGAAAAAGGAATTTGTTTACGTGAAACAGAAGCAGAATATCCACGGGTTGCAGAAATCCCGTTTTCATCAGAACGAAAGATGATGACTGTCGTTTTAAAGGACAAAATCCATGGCTATATTGTACTAACTAAAGGGGCATTTGACCGGTTGCATCTCTCTTCTGATGTCCAATCTGATTTGAAAACCGCCCAGTGTGTTCATGATGCCTTCGCTGAACAGGCACTACGTGTTATCGCTTTAGCGGGAAAACATGTCGACGAGTTACCTGATCATAGCAAATTAGAGGAGCTAGAACACAATGTCACGTTACTAGGTCTTGTTGGTTTGATTGACCCGCCACGCCCTGAGACAGCACTTGCTATATTAAAGGCGAAAAATGCTGGAATTCGTACTGTGATGATTACTGGTGACCATGCTGCAACTGCAAGTGCTATCGCTAAAGATTTGGGCATTCTCGAAGAGGGTCAACACGTTATGACCGGTACACAGCTTGCAGAAATATCTGATATGGAACTACGTGATACTGTTAGAAACATATCGGTTTACGCTCGTGTGTCACCTGAAGATAAGCTTCGTATTGTAACAGCTTGGCAAGCAAATGACGAAATTGTTGCTATGACAGGCGATGGCGTAAACGATGCACCGGCATTGAAAGCAGCTGATATTGGAATTGCAATGGGTAAAAGTGGTACAGAGGTAGCTAAAAGTGCTTCTGATATGATTTTGACTGATGATAACTTTGCAACTATCGTTGAGGCTGTAGGTGAAGGTAGAAACGTATATTCAAATATTAAAAAAACAGTTAACTTTTTGTTAGTATGTAATATGAGTGAAATCATTATAATGATATTTGCTCAAATGGCTGGTTGGGGTATTCTATTAACCCCTGTTATGTTATTGTTAATTAATTTGTTTGCAGATGGTATCCCTGGTATAAATCTTTCTCGTGAAGTATCTGACCCTAATTTGATGAATAGCAAACCAATAAAACGTGGCACGAGTCTTTTTAGTGACGGTCTGTTTCGATTGATTTTCCGGCAGACTATAATATGTTCAATTGCAGTGTTGATAGGTTACTATATAGGTGCTTTCTTAACAATATCTGGCGCATCTGTACCATCAGCAGAAATAGGGCGAACAATGGCTTTTCTGATTACAGGTCTAACATCAGTGTTGCACATATTTAATGTTCGTAGTTCAAAATCTGTCTTCAAGACATCTGTCTTAAACAATAAACCTTTGTTCATCAGTACTATGTTTATGTTCCTGTTCTTAGTAGCATTTGTTGCATTTCCAGTTGGTCAGTACTTTGGATTTTCTGCTCTAAACGGCGTTCACTGGTTAATTGTGCTAGGTCTCTCTGTGTTACCTACAGTGTTTTATGAAATCTTTAGATTTATTGATAACCTTCCATTTATTATGAATAAACGACGTTTGAGAAAAAGATCTATTTTTTAACTTTTTACTATAAAATGCTCTGGATGTAATTAGTTGTTAAACTGTGCCATGTTCTATAAAGAACTATTTGGATGTAAAATATGTAAAAACCTTTAGCAATTTGGGTTGCACTTGTAATTTTGACTTGTATTATTCCGGTTACTAATTTGATTTACGCTTGTTGTTTAACTAAATGATTTAGTTGTGTCAAAGCTTTTCCTGTAGTTAATGCTTCCCGTGTTTTTTCCATGCCATCTTTATAGTCTTTACTGGCACCTGATATGTATAAGGCAGCTGCGGCATTCATGCAGAACAAGTCTGCTAGTGGATTATTATAGTCGCCTGAGAGTACTTTTTTTATAGCCAGTGCGTTGTCATATGTTTTATTAAAGGAAGGCACATCAAATGTTGGGTGTGTTTTTATGCCAAAATCTTCTGGTTGTACTGTGTATGTTTGAATTTTACCATTTTTAAGTTCAACTACCCGAGTTGGACCACATGGTGAAAACTCGTCAATGCCTAATGCATTGTTAACACCATTAACCGTTCCATATGGTGCTACAGCACTGTTAATTCCGATTTCTTTTAAGATTGCAATAAGTTGATCGCATACTTGTGGTGCATAAGCACCAATTACAATGCAACTTGTGTTTTCACATGGCATTGTTAATGGTCCAACAATATTAAATGCTGATGTGAACCGCATGTGTTGAATAAGTCGTGCCCAGCCAGATTTTAAAAAAGCTTCTCCTGGCATGTAACATATGTTATGTTTTTCTAAACTCTGTTTAGCTTTACTCATTGGACTCGATAGGTTAACGCCAAGAATTTCAAAAATCTCAGAAGCTCCTGAAACACCTGTTACTTTTTTGGCACCTTTTTTAGCGATTGGGACTCCGCAGGCTGAAGCGATAAGGGCGGCGGGTGAGGAGGCGTTCACGGTTTTCATAGCATCTGAGCCTGTGCCAACAATGTCGCAGACAGTACCTTTAATGTTAGCCTTAAATTTCTCTGTATCAAATCTGTCTAACGCGTCCCAAACGCCTGATAATTCTTCTATGGTTGGTTTACGAGTAATGTGAGCTACTAGTAAAGCTCCTTGTTGGAGTTCTGGTTGTTCATTTAAAATGATTTGTCGATAAGCTTCACAAGCTTCTTCTCGTGTCATCGTTTTACCAGATGCTATTTTACAGATTAGCTTACCAAATTCTCTTAATTTTTCTTCAGTTACCATTAGTTTCACTCATGTTTTTGTAGATCTACAATATATTTCAAAGTTTGACCAAGCAGAACTTCTGATAGTATCGCTGGAACACTTTCAAGACTTACTATTTCCTGAATTAATAATCTGATTGTTTTAATGTTATTTTCCAAAATTTTTAGAGCTATTTCCATTTGTCTTTTTGTGCTTCCATATGCGCCAATTATGGTTAGTTGTCTATAGTGAATTTCATTTAATAACTCACTTGGGATATTAATGTTCTTTGTAAATCCGCTGAATAAACAATATTTACCGCCTGGATTTAATTTTAAAACTCCC
>JAIRJY010000137.1 GCA_031260365.1 Nitrososphaerota archaeon
ACAAAGAGTTACTTGTTATAGAAAGTTAACAGTGAATTTCTTTATGTTGAACGTGAACAAGTTGTAATCTATGGAAGAATGTGGTAAACTAAGTAAAGACCTACTTTAGTAATTTTAAATGTCCTGTATTTTCTCATGTTATGTGCATAACATATACGTTTATAAAAAACCAAACTGTATGTAGAAGCAGGAATAATTGGTAGTGTGTGGCAAGTTATGGCGAGGACAGTTCAAGGAAAACTGATTGACCGCCTTTTTACTCTTTACGTTATCCATAGATGTAGAGCGGAACATGGGTTAAATTGTATTTCTGAAACGAAAATGCAGAAAATAGTTTTCTATGCCCAAAAAAAACTAATAGATAATAGAATAAAAGCAATAAATTATAGTTTTGTTAAAGTTCGTTTTCCAACTTTTAGTCATGAGTTACGTAACGATTTGACAGATTTGACCGAACAAGGATTTTTAAGTGGAGGTTACTATAAAGAGCAAGAAAAAGCAGAAAAACTTCTTAAAGATTTCAGCGAAGTTTTTGGGAACAATCCAGTGATTAAATCGTTAATTGATCAAGAAATTGATACGTATGCTACAATGGAAACTGGTGAATTAGTTGCTAAAACTCAAAAGCTTCTATGGAAAGGTAAAAGGATAGAGTCGTTAACAAGGGGTACGCCTCTTCTTTATCCGTTAAAACCTGAAAAAGTAAAGGCTGAATTAGCTGTTTCAGATGAAATACTTGAGCAGTTAGAGCTTTGTTTAAGTCCTGTTGTTGCAGAAAAAATCGGTAAGGCTAATGAGGATATGTTACGAGGTAGACGGTTAACTCATGCGGAAGTATTTGGGAACTTATGTTGATATTTATCTGCAAAGTTTTTATAGTGATTTGAAAGGGCAGACAAATGAGTATTGTCAATTAGTCAATTCAAAGATTCAGGATTTGAAACATGATCCTTATCGTAATTCGGAGTTAATGAAAGGACCTCATAAAGGCAGACGCAAGGTTCGGATAAATAATTCTGATCGTCTTGTCTTTATTATATGTGAAGAATGTAGAGAATGCGGTTTTCACACAATTTTTAGGTGTAGTGATTGTAAAACAACGTCAGAGTGTACCTTGATTTTTTCTAACATACTTTTAGGGCATGATTATAAGGGAAGTACTCGCTGGTAATTTAGCATATAACGGTTGTGTAAAAAATAAAAAGTGTTTACACAGCATCTGAAAAAACGGTGTTTTTGCCTTCGACTAAACCTTTCTCTTCGAGAACATTTAACGCTTCAACAACTAATTCAAGGTCTATACCTAAATCAAAAACTATATCGCTTGTGCGAGCATGTTTGTGTTTGTCTAAATATGTCATAATTTCTTTTTTCACGTTCCCAAACGATATGTAACATTCGAGATTTGTGTTGTCATCATCATTATTGTTGTTACTCAATTTTTAGTTCCTCTTTTCGCATGTTTATTTTGAATTATCTTTTTTATTGTTTAAAAAAACAGAATTGGAGATGGTTAAACGTATGGCTGAAAATATTAAACTGGTTATTGACAGGTCTGAGTTGTATGATTTGTTGGCTCAGAACCGTGAAGCCTTAGACTCAACTAAGCAGGCTAAGGTGGAAGCTGACACTTTCTTAAGTAATGAGGGTGAGGAAATCAAAGATACTGACATGGTGACTAAACGTGTTTTGCGTATGTTGCCTGGTCTTCGTGAAGCGCAGCGTTTGCAGAAGAGTATGGGGCAGCTTGAAGCTGGCAACATTATGGGCGCGTTAAATATTGCGTTACTTGCGGTTGCTGTTTTGAATCAGGTTATGCGTTTGTATGAGGAGCAGAAGCGTAAGCAGAAGCAGTATGAGCAAGATTTAATGCAAGCCCAAGGATTTGCAACACGCAGCGAATTCAAACAATACGAAACACAACAAAAAACAGCCCTAAAACAATCAAGAACAGTACCACGCTAATCAGGCGAAAAACTCAAATAAACTGTTGTTGAAATTAATCTTGTAGAAGATGGTTAATTGTTATGCTTGCCTCTAAATCGGTTGAGAAAAAAGTAGTAGTGGTGTCTGATTGTGATATTACTGTTGATGAGGTAAAAAAAGAAATTATGGATTACTTAACGGAGCATGAGCATGCTCGTACTAGTGATATCGTTTTTGATTTGGGTATTGATCCACGGTTAGTTGTTGATGCTTTGAATATGTTAGAAGAGGAAAATTTAGTTGAAGGAAAAGTGATCCAACCAAAAAGACAAACAAAATAGTACCTCTCGGTCATCAACAAACAAGTGGTATCCTAATGAGGGTGAAACGGTTTTTTTCTTTTCAGGTACTCTTGTAGCTCGGAGAATAGATAAACGTAAAGATCCTGTGAAAGGATCAAGCGCACATAGAATTCAATTAGCTAAAGTAGAAGACGGTGAATTATACATAGATAAAGACTGGCGAAAAATAGCTGATAGGTCTCGTTAAACAGTATAGTCAATATATGCTTATCTCTGTTTGTTTTTTCGTCTATTTTCCATTATGCCACAAGCAAAATAATAGCACGATAAAGACAGCAATAAAAAAATACACCATCCAAAAATAGAAAAGCTATAACCAAAAAGCGTTATTGTTGATATTTTATCAAGGTTAAAAGAAGAGGAAAAGATCATTAAATAAACTGTCGCTAGAAACACGGCAGCAGACAACAACATCATTTTTATGCCTTTTCCCATTACTTGGTTTTTTAATTCAGAGCTTAAAATAACTAAAGTAACAGCTGCAATAAGTAAAATAAATGCAGCCAAGATAAAACAAAGCTCAATAAAACCTATTAATGATGGGGTTATTCCCAAATAATGTATAACAAAAAATTCAAATTGAGCATTATCAAAAGTGGGGAAGAATATAAAACATGTCCCAACTACAGCCGATATAATCGCGCTAATTTGCATTATTTTATATTTTTCCATACTAAATGTTCACTAACTATGTTTATAGTTCATAATATTTAAATTTTTATGCAGATTTAAAGGAGTTAAAAAATATGACATCAATTAATGCATATATTTATGATAAGAATTTGCCTTCTACTGGTAGAGAGTTAGGTCCGGCAATAAAACGCTTAGAAGTTTCAATTGATGGTCCTGTTGGTAGTTGTTTGTTTTATCTTGATAATAGTAGTGGTATAAGTCAAGTGTTGGAGGCAGGCGACAGCATAGCTGATCTTGGCATAGATAATCATACGCTTTTACGCGGGTATATTGATGATGTTTTGCCTGAACTAGAAAATGCACCGTACATTTTTAGTAAGTATGTCACGGTAAAAGGTAGAAATTTTGGACGAGATCTAACACGCTTGATGATTAAGGCTGATTTTAAAGATGCTAAATTGGGCGATGTTTTTAATGTTGGGCTTTTGGCTGCTGGAAGTGAAATAGCAGCAGATTACGCTAGTACCGGAGTAGGACCCGTTGTAGGTAATATTGAGGCTAATGATATGCCTCTGATTGACTTGTTTGATGACGCGGTGCAGAAGGCTAAGTATGGTTATACTGTGAATTGGGACGACAAACGCCTATACTCCTGGCCACTTGAAAACATTCCACATACAGGTATTCTTCTTAAACTACTATTGAATGATCCAGAAAACAATATTTTACTAATTAATCCTCACGAGAAAAACGGATCAAGCATCTGCAATTCAGTTAAAATAAAATGTAATACTATTGATGATCAACTAACTGAGGATTATCCATATAAAACAGGTGAAAATGCCACAGTACAAGACGACCACGACTTTTTTGCTGTCGGTAAATCCTCAATAAAAGTAACCAGCACATCAAATAATTATCCCTCGGTACACTTCAAAGTACCATTATTCCCGCCAAGTGACAACCGACAATACTTAGACTACACACACATAGGCAGAGAAACATGCACATTCTTTACCGCACAAAACAATACAGTTGGTATAGGTAGTCATCAAATAATGTCTATTGCCCATACGATTAATGTTTATATTAGGGATACTGATGGGCGTGTTCTTGTTTGGCGTTGCACTGAAATTAAGGATAAGTTGGTTAAGCGTGAGTTTATTTTAGGTGCAGATGCGCCTCAAATGAAGGAGGATGATTCTTCTGGTGCTTGGATTGGATTGCCTGGTTTTAATTGGAAAATAGTGGAAATATGGTTTGAGCTTTGGTTTGGTTATTCGGGTGTTTCTTTTTGGGTTGATGGTTTGACTATTCCGTCTGTTGAAGCGTTTGTCTCTGTGGAGGATACGGAGAGTATTCGTAAGTATGGGCGGTCTATGATTGCTATTTATCGTCCTGATCTTCATACGTATGCGGATATGTTGGAGGTGGCTAATAATGAGTTAGCTGCGCGGAAGCAGCCTTTTGAAAAACTTAGCCTCATTTGCAAATTTAATCCTTCACTTTTGTATGCTGGGTTGCTTGTTGATGTGTTGGCTCCTGATATGTATATTGGGTATCGTGATGCGCAGAACCTGTTAGTTCCAGACAGGTATCGTGTTGTTGAAATTAGGCATGTGGCTGAGCCTAGAGTTAATTTGATTCAAGGTCATGATTGCTACACAGAACTCATGCTCATCAAACATACGGGGGATCAGGGTGTTACTCATATTAGTGCTGGACGTGTGCGGCAGGCAAGTGATAGTCAGTATGCTGCTAATGTGTCAACAGAAAGACGGCTTCAGACGTTAGAAGATCAACAAAACGGTAGCAATGGTACCAGTGGTGGCGGAGGCAGTGGTGGTTCGGCGTGGGATGGCGGCGATGTGTCAAATACTATTAATGTGCAGGGTAAATTTCCGTTTCTTAATGAGATGAATAACGATGTCTACCGTTGGCTCATGACGCCGATGTCGCAGTTGCAGGATTACTCTGCTTTTATTAATCTGCACAATATCGCTGAGCCTGGCGCGTCTGTACCGAATCTTATGCAAGACCTCAACCTGTATGGTGTTTTCGTGTCTAATGGTACTGATTCTAATCCGGGGTTGATGGTTGGTCACCACCTCTTATATCGAGGAGATTTTATGGGCAGGGGCGTCATGAGCAGCCTAGAAGGCGTAGTCGTGCTACACGCAGGAAACATCCCCGCTGGCGTACCAGGTGCAGGCAACAAAGTATGCGGATGGGCACCAACGGCTAATCCGATGATTTGGCTAGCAGAAGGCGGCAACACCAACTTTGCTAGAACTTTGGAAATACGTATACGAACAGGCAACGGTTGGGATTTTGGACACATAGAAGCAAACAACATACTATCACACGGCTTCATAGGAACCAATTACGTAAGCACACTATCCGGATCAGGCAACATCAACCTAAACAACAATTTAGTTCCCATAACAAATGGGACACTCAATCTCGGTGCCCCAACACTACGATATGACTATGTCTACACTAACCACATACAATGCAGCGACCTAACAGCCATAAACGGCATAACCACACAAGATATCTACAGCCCCACCAACGGACAAAACCTCATACACTACAACCAATCAGGCAACTTGATAACTCTAAACGGTAACGTGAAAGTCACAGGCAACCTAGATGCGCCTGCTGCTAATCCGTTTAATCAGTCTTTAAACACGTACAACGCCGTCACTTTCACAGACGTCACCATGACGGGTAGCACCACCATATCTGGCAACATTGTGTGTCACCAAACACTAAACGTTACCCACATACGAGCCGACAACTTCCCCTATGACAGCATCGCAGTCTACAGCAACATAATACCAGCCACACCCGCATCCGGATACAACGTGTCTTTAGGTACACGTTACAATGCGTTTCATGAAATATATGGTAACTATATCTGGTCGAAAACATTTGACTTCGCAGGATGCGAACGATCCCTAAGCGGACAAGAATGGCACCAACAAATACAAAACGAACAAACAGCCCTAGAAACCCTAACACACCAAGTAACAAAAACAGTATACCACACAACATACAACCTAGAAAAAGGCAAAGAAGACGAAATAATCTGCACCTGCAGCAAATCAGTCAAAGAACCATGCCCCGAACACCTAGAAACATACCGTGAAAAATACACAAAAAACCTAAACAAACAAATTGAAGCAACCGCATATTTAAGTCTTGAACACGCCGCAAAACTAGCACGACTAGAAACACAACTTTCTGAAGCTAACGAAAAAATCAAAACAATACAACAACTCTTAACGGAGGTAAAAGACGCATGACCCAACAACACCAACAGCAGCCTCTGTTTAGTCCTCAAACCCAGCAAGCAATTGCAAAAATTAGCCTTCAAATGGACGATTTAGCTCAGACGTTATCATTTGCTTTAAACGCTATTGTGTAGCTAAAAAGGACACAAAAATCCAAGAGTTAGAAACTAAACTCGTAGAACTCCAAACACAAAGAAACAGTACCTAACTAGGAGCATTTTACCATTTTAGCACGCCTACATTTCTTGTACTAAAACGCTTTGCCTTTTTTAATGTTAGCATTTTCGTGACCTCATAAAAACATATATGAATTTATTTAACTAAAAACTAAAACGTTAGGTCACCATAAATTGTGCTATTAATAAGTTACTCATTGCAGACAAAGAACAAAGATGACCTAAATTGCTGTATTCAAAATTCTGAGTTAAAGTATTCCATTGCATAAACCCTAAAAGATGTTCCACTTCTTCACCATTTGCCTTTCTTCGGAGTACCTTTGAAATATCAACTTCAGAAGCTAAAATACCTGATAACCGGCTACTGGCTCCAGCATCAATATTGATTAACAAACCAAATTTTGCATTTGAAACAACACTATAACCTAAAAGCTGTGACCATTCCGCTAAACCTACATTTTCACGTAATTTTACTTCTAAAATGACAATTTCAAATTTTTGACCATTAGTAATGACCCCAAAAATATCGGTATTCAATGGGGGCGTGTTTCGACAAAAAGTTTGTAAACATGAACACTTTTCAGGATGTTCAACCATTAACTCTTTAATTTTTGAGGTTAGTTCTCCGTTTTTCCAATAAATTGAAACATTATCAACCCTTTTAGCAAGAAAATTACTATTAAGTTGCGCTTCGATGAAACTTGTGATTTCAAGATAATGGGCAACTTCATTTTTCTTTTTCACCTTAAATCACCCTCTGTTATTGGAATTACACTTATTTTATACGGATTTTCTGCTGAGTGACAAATTAATTTTTTATACACCAACGGATTGTTTGCGCCAACAAGAGACGAATATTTTCCTAATGATAACACAAGAGGTGTAAGTAAATCAGGTAATAAAACTCTAATTGTAGCAGTTAAATTATTTTTCAGGTATTCACGCAAAATATCGTTCATATGTCATTTAGGACGTAAACCATTTAATAGACCTAATTCGGCGGCAACTAAAAATGTAACTGCCTTCATAACTTGATTAACTGGATACCCTGAAACATTGTCAGAACTAAAAAGAAGCGTACTGACATTTTTTTGATACTGCTTGTATAACGTAGAAATTTGAAGATGTTTTTCAGAATACGTCCTGTTAGCAAAAATT
>JAIRJY010000177.1 GCA_031260365.1 Nitrososphaerota archaeon
TGTGGTGGATGGTTTTTATTGTTTGTTTTTAAGTGTTTCCTGTGATCACGTGATGTTGTTGGGTAAAAATGGGTTTATTGTGAGCTGTTTAAGTTGCCAAGTTTACAATTTTTTTGAGGAAGTTGAGATGTTTTGGATTTGAGTAAGGTGTTGGCTTCTTCGCTTAGGCAGAGGATTTTGCGTGAGTTGTCAAAGACGTCTGAAATTCGTGTTATGCGGTTGGTGAGTAAATTGAATACTGCGTATAATGAGTTGAATCGAAATTTGGCTCTTTTGGAAAAAGAGGGTTTGGTTATTGATGAGTATCAAGTAAAAGTTAAGCATGGCAAAGTGAGGGTGATCTCACTTAATAGGGATAATCCTAACTCAAAACTTTTACTCACTATCCTGAAAACCTTAGATAACGTTTAATGCCCATTTTTTCTTTTTTTGTTATTTTGAAAAATTGTGGAAGGGTTGTTTCGGAAATATTTCTTGTTCTTTTTTAGGGTGTTTTGAATTATGTTGGGTTAGGAAGTGTAATGTGTGTTGAAAGTGATTGATTTAACTTGCCAGAAATGTGGAACGTCTATGATACAGAGTAAATGTGTTGAGTGTAGGAAAAAAAGAATACAGGGTTATAAATGTCAAAAATGTGGCGATTTTATCCCTAATCCTGAATATGGCGACATATAACTACTCTTTTTATCATCTTTATTTTTTGGTCATTAATCATTTTTTACGAAAAACTAAGTTTTTGTTTATTAAAATTGTACGAGAATACTACAATGTCGTTAAATTGTAAATGAACCGAAAATACTTTTTGCTAATTTAATATTTTTTTATACGGCGGTTTGGTGCTTCTATATTGGAGGTATCATAGCACAATTGCCGTCTTTTAGTTACCTCTGATTGTTGTGTGTTTTGTATTGTGTTTGTGTCGGTTTCTGTATAAGATGTTTGTAGATTTTGGAGTTAAAAGTTGTTGCGAAGTAAACAGCAACAATTAACCTTGTTTTCTAAGTACTTAAAACCCATTTTAGAGTGTAGGTAGGGGCAACACTCAAAAAGATTGTTGGTGCAAAGCAGATTGAACGCTTCCCCAACCACACCCGTTAGTATGAAGAAACAAACCACAGTATAACTATTTCTTATTTTCCAAACAATACTCTTTTACTAAATACAACACTTATTAAGCAGCACAGCACGAAACTACCTTGGTGCAAAGTAGAGATGAGCGTGTTGGGTAAGCCTGCTTCTCGCGTTAAGGGTAAATATCGAGGTGCATTAGCGGGTAAACAAGAGTTAATAGATTTATTTAGGTTCTTAGACGAAAACGTACAGCACAAAAAATACTTAGATAAACCATACTATAATCCTAAAGATATAGAGTACGGTTTGCATAATAGGACTTGGCAAGGATACCGACCCGTAGAATACGGTACATACAAATGTGCAAGCGAAAAATTCGCCTACAGAGGAAAACCAGTATCCCTGCCAACATTACTCAGTCGTATTCGTGATTTTCCAAACGGAGTAAAACCAGAAAACAAACCATATCAAAAAGGCGCAAAAACTGTCAGCTACGAAAAATGGGAACAAACCCCCACATACAAACTAATCATGACCCGCATCAAAGCAGACAAAAACAGCATAAAAAACATTATGCGCAACCCACAAAAGTACAAAAAAGAAACAACCAAAAAACGCGACAAATATCTACACACATGTTTTTTAGCTTGGAAAGCAATGGGACAAAACGTGGACCCACTTGATGCTGAACTTGAAGATTGGTTAAAAGTTTGGGGTGAAGACCCAAAAACTCCCAACCTCTGCACAAAAACAATGCGTGATAAGCACACTGGTCTAATTATGTATACTCATACAACTGGTTTGCGGTGGATAATGAAAAACAGCAATAACCAACACGTCAAAGATCTCATAATAACGGGGGATGAGCGGTTTAACACTAAGGGTCATAAACGGCAAGCTGGGCAAAGCATAGCTAAATACTTTACAGAAGAACAATGTTTTCTATTGCCTCAGGCGTTAAATGTTGTGGATACTTTGTTGTTGTCTTATTTTGGGATTTTGTTTGGTGGCAGATTTAGTGCTTTATCGGATATAACGCCTGAAAAAATAGACTGCACTATACATGTGATGAAAGTGTTTGAGTCAAAGGTGCAAAAAGAGGTTAACAAGAAAATATTTGAACCTGAATCAAGCTTCATATGTCAATATGTTAAAGACTTGCAAATAGGTGATAACCAGCCTCTATTTAGTCGCAGTATGAAAGCGTATAATGCTGAGTTGTCGGTAACAAAACAATATTTTAGCCAAACTCGCTATCCATTGAAATGGAAACCTACACTCACACCGCTTTCAAACATACCTGTGTAACTCAAATGAGTCTACATGGTGTACGTATGGATTCTGTTAGTCGATATATTGGTACTGATCCTAAAACCTTGATGGAGTTCTACAGGGGCGGTTCTGAGGAAGACATTGACTGTGAAATAGGGGGTATAGCAGTGAAGCGTCAAGCTCCTACTTGGAGAGCATTTGTAATCCAATTAACTCAAGCGTATGCTAAGCGGTATGAGGAACTGACTGGGCGAAAAGTTATCTTGTTAAATGTTAAAAGTGCTTAACAATGCAAGTGCCTGTTTCTACAGGTGTGTTTGGTGTTTGTTAACTTTTTAACGTGTTAATGAAGGTGTTGAGGACGCGTTTTTAGTTGTTGATATGTTTTTGTGGATGTTTTGTTAGTTCCTGTCAAAGGGAACAGTTTAAGTGCCAATTTTTGATTTGTATAGAGAGTTAGATGTCTATCAGTTTTTAGCGTTAAATTTGACGTGTAAAGAAGTATAAGAATGCTTGTCGAAAGCTAAAGAAGCAAGAATCTGAAACTTTTGTGACATTGTCTAAACATGTGTGTCTTATCTATTGAATTTTTATTTTTTATTTTTTTTTTAAAAAATTGTGTGTGGATTTGTGGATGCTCAAAAATGTGTCTACGGTGTGCTGTGTGGGCTTTTTTATTATGTAAAAAAAACTCAACCAAGTTTTTCGCTATTTTTGTTTTAAAAGTAAAAAAACATTAAAAACAATTTAGTAAAATAGTCAAATTCCAGAAAAGATACCTTGATTTGTCAACAAAACCCTAATTAGTATTAGGGTCTAATGTTTTTATTATTTTTTTGTGATTATTGTAGTATCTGTTTTGTGTAGATAGCGTTTATGTTTGTTAAAGGCATAAGTTATTTAACACCGTAGAAATATAAAAAATAGCAATTGTAACTCTATTTTAGTGACGAATATACGTTA
>JAIRJY010000110.1 GCA_031260365.1 Nitrososphaerota archaeon
AGTTTGCCTCAGTGACTGATCAAAGAACAGGTCAGACACAACACGTAGAAATCATCAGCGTACTTCGAAATGGCGCAAATGTCGATTATAACCGTAGAGGCGTCATAACTAAAGGGGCAGAAATTGATACACCCCTTGGTCATGCAAAAGTAACCAGTCGACCAGGTGCCGATGGAGTTATAAACGCTGTTCTAATTATTGGAAAAGAGAAACAATAAAAATAAAAACAATATTTTAATTTTATTTTTTATAATTATGAAGATGCTTTTGTAGTTCTACCTGTTGAGATTTTATTTTTGCAAGATGAACAGCAATTTTTAGAACAATTTGTTCTTTTGGTTCGTTTTTCTCTATTGAAAGCATACCCATTTTTAACCAAGGCGTTTTAGGATAACCAGCAGTCGGGTTTATGTTGTTTTGCAATCCAAGTTTATCAGCGGCTTCCTTAATTTCTAAGATTTTAGGACTGATAACAGCCAAATTCTTAGGAACCCGTCTGCCTTCACGTTTACTTTTTGTAACATCAAAGTAGACAGGCCAAATTATTGTATTATCAGATTTTCGCATTTTACCCTCTTCTCTCTGCTTTATTTTTTATTTGTGCGCATAATAAGCGACCAGTTTCTGATCAACTTCATCTATGCGTACAAACCCGAACCGTTCAAATTGTATAATTACATCAGGTTTTAATTTTTTGCTTTCGTACTCAGCAAATCCCATCACTGATTGCGCAGTTTGCAAAACTATTTCACATGAAACTTCCGTTCCTTTTGGAATCCAGTGAATAAGTTGCGCCTTAATTTTCCGCACATCATCATATGCTTCACTTGAGTATTTAGCTTCTACAGTCATAAGTTTAGGTTCAACAGCATCAACTGTTATTTGTTTATCTATCTTTATAATTTCTATGTTAAAAAGCTCAATAAGACGAATTATTTTACCCTGTTCCAGATTCTCCGTATCTTTCTTTGATACCCAAAAACTTGCTGAAGCATCATTGTCTTTATCAGGTGTTACCGTGTATTCGCGAAAACCACTTTCAGGCTTTTCAGGATGCAATGGCAATTTGGAAGTGAACACTTTAGGTATATTACTGATTTTAAGTTCAATAGGTTCGGACACAAAAAAATAGCGGTTACTTATAGTATCTAGAATTTTACGATTATGAGCATACAGATTTTCCCAGCTTAACGTGACATCATTAGATTTTATTCCCACGTCAATAATCATTTTCTTTATGGCTTCAGGGGTAATTCCACGTTTACGCAGAGCAGCAAAAGTACCAAGCCGAGGATCATCAAAACCGTTATATGTCCCATCGTTAACTCCTGCCATAATTTTGGATTTACTTAAGAAGGCGTCAGTAATTTTAAGCCTACCATAATGAATAGCTTCAGGGTATTCCCAACCAAGAGCGTGGTACATATATTTCTGACGCACCATATTGGTATAATGCTCTTTTCCTCTAATTATATGTGTCATACCCAACAAGTGATCATCTATACCTGCAGCCAAATTATAAAGTGGCCAAAGAACATATTTATCGCCTGTACGAGGATGAGGATGTTTTTTAGTATCAACAATACGTAAGGCAGGCCAGTCTCGAACTGCAGGATTAGGATGATCAAGCTCTGTTTTTACACGTACAACAGCCTGTCCTTCCTGGTAGCTGCCATTTAACATTTTATGCCAACGTTCAAGCTGTTCTTTGGAAGACAAACTGCGACAAGGACAAGCCTTTCGGGATAAGGATATCTTGTGAAAAACTTCTTGTTTACATTCACAGACATAAGCAGCATTTAACGCAATTAATTTTTCTACGTACTCATAATAAATGGGTAATCTGTCACTTTGGATATATTCTTCATCGACTTGCACACCAAGCCATTTAAGATCCTTACGAATGCTATCATAAAATTCTAATGAGGGTTTTTTAATTTTAGGATCAGTATCTTCAAAACGAAGAATAAATTGGCCATTATAAATACGTGCATATTCGTGACTGAGCACAATTGCCCTGGCACTACCAAGGTGTAATACACAATCAGGATTAGGCGAAAATCTTGTGATAATTTGCCCAAACTTGTTTACGTTAGACAAAGCTGGAAGCTTTTTTTCTTCTGGCTTTTCTTTCTTTTGAGTTTCAGGCCAATTTTGCTCCACAATAGATTTTTGCTCAGATATAGTATAACTATTAACCTCGTTAACTATACTATTAATTACAACAGAGAGTTCCTTGATGCATAAACGAAGATCTTGTCTTTCTCCAAGAACCTTTCCAATCATTACACTTGGCTGTGCTTTCCCATCATGCGTAACTGCATTAAGCAATGCTGCTTTTCGTATTAACTCTCTAAGAGATTTATCTTGTTCAAGCGACAAAATTTTTACACTCACTAAAATATTACATGTTTCGTTTAATCAAGAACTCGGAGAACGCTTTCAATTTTTCTTTAGCTACCTCGGTAGGTAGTAAACGTTCTACTTCATTCCAACTATCAACTACAATTTTTTCTGCAATTTGCATAGTGTATTCAATAGCATTATACTTTTGCATAATCGCAATTGCTTCATCACGAAGCTTTTGATCACTAGTATGCACATTAAGAATTTCAAGGAGACGAAATTTGTCAACCTCCACAGCTGTTTTAAGTGTGTAAATAACCATCAAAGTACGTTTACCTTCAGTTATGTCTTGACCAACACCACCTTTCTTTCTAGCAAACTCTTGACCAGTTAAATCTAAAACGTCATCTTGCATCTGAAATGCAACACCGATACTTTCAGCGAATCTACCAAGCTTATCAACAAGCAGTTTCTCGGCACCTGAAAAAACAGCAGCCATTTTCGCAGCCATACGCGCTAATGTACCTGTTTTGTACGCACACATTTGTAAATAATCAGTTTCATTAATATTGTTAGCATTTGCTAAACCACGGTGCCATGCAATATCCATAGCTTGCCCCAAGCTAAGATTTATCATCTCTTGCACATAAATCTCATAAACACTACAAAGCGTATCTGCAGATAGACCAGTTCCTTTTGCCATTAAAGCCAACAGGGGCATATAATACATAGCATTACCAACATTAACAGAAACATCTAACCCATACAGTTTGTAAGTACAAGGTTTTCCACGTCGCAATTCTGAGGAATCTTCTATGTCATCAATAACAAGTGTACCAGTATGAATAACTTCAGGTATAACAGCAAAATCTGTATAACACATTTCTTTTTTACCTAAAGTTTCACAAATTAACAGAAATAAAGCTGGTCTCCAACGTTTTCCGCCTCTATCAAGTATATCCCAAGTGGGATCAGCTATAACTTTGTCGATAGTATCCAAATTGTAGCTGTAAACTGGCGGAATAACTTGAAATAGTAAAGAATCCTTAGTAAAATTTCGTGGAATATATTTCTCAATAGCTTTATCAATCAATGGCGCTTTTTCTTCAAGAAATTTTTCGATACTCAATTATTAGACACTCCTCTAAGCGCATACTCTTCAAGATTAAAACCTCTCATTTTTAACCACTCCGCAGTTTCATTGCATATAACTAATGGAACCTCTGCTAAGCGCGCAACATTTTTTGCACCAACAAGAAATAGAACACTACTTAATTCATTAATTAATCCTAAAAGAAACTGTTCTGTTTCTTCACCACTTTTAACAGCTACTTCTAACGCTGGCTGAACTATGCTTGCTAAATTAGCACCTAAAGCTAACGCTTTTGCTATATCAATTCCAGTACGAATGCCACCTGAAGCAATTACAGGCAAATTTACAGACTGCACAACTTCAACAATACTTACCGCAGTTGGAATACCCCAATCCCAAAAAGCTTCTCCCAACACTTCTTCACCACGATAATACTCTACAGCAGCAAAACTTGTTCCGCCCACACCTCCCACATCAATAGCAGCCACACCCGCATTTTTAAGCGCTTCAGCGTCTTCAGCTGAAATGCCTGCACCTGTTTCTTTAACGATCACTGGCTGATCTATTTTACTAGCAATTTCACCAATTTTTGTTAGCACACCTTTAAAATTGGTTTGTCCTTCGGGCTGTATAACTTCTTGTAACGCATTAAGATGAATTGCAACCGCGTCAGCATCTATCATTTCAACAATTTTTTTAACTTCTTTCACGCCATAACCATGAACTAACTGTATGCCACCAATATTAGCAATTAAAAAAGCATTTGGAGCAACTTTACGTGCTACAGAATAAGTTTTTTCAAGTGTACAGTTTTCAATTGCGGCTCTCTGACTGCCTAAACCCATACCTAAACCAAGTTTTTCAACAGCCACAGCAATATTTTGATTAATTTTAATAGCCTCTTCTGTACCACCTGTCATAGCACCAACAATTAATGGTGCAGAAAAAGTGTTTTTCAAAAAAGAAGTTGAAAGGTTAATATCCTCTCGATTAATTTCTGGCAAAGCACGATGAATAAACTGTATATCCTCAAAACCCGTAGTCACGGTTTTTGCTTGTGCTTTCTTTCCAAGACAAATTCGGATATGATCAGACTTTCTTTCTTCAGTTTTTCCTGCAGCCATTTTACGTCTTCTCTATTACAGTGCCTAACACACTTTGATCCGTTAAAGCTCTGTATATAGATAAGCCTTTTGTGGCTCCAGTCACGGTAATAGGTATACCTGCTTCTACCGCGGGGATGAGTTCAGCAATTTTCCCAGCCATACCACCTGTAACGTCGGTTCCAGCTGCTTTTCCAAGTTTAGGTTGCAACGCTTTTAGCTCGGTTAGTGTTAAATGTTTTATTGGTTTTGCTTCC
>JAIRJY010000196.1 GCA_031260365.1 Nitrososphaerota archaeon
AAACCACCAATGTATGAACCAAACATCTTTTTACCTAGCAAGAAAATTACAGGTATCATCAAAGTCCCAAAAACTACACCCATTATACGCCAACCAAATGGGTTCAACCCGAAAATTGTGATACCAGAGGCAATAATAAGTTTGCCCAAAGGTGGATGCGTCCACTCATAAGGCCACTGACGATTTAGATATTGTTCTGCGGTTCTGGTAAAGTACACTTCATCAAACATTGTCTCAGTTAAATAAGTTCTAGGTAACATAACGATATCTTGTTCATCGATTAATAGGTCAAAGTTTAGTTTACTATCGTTTTCACATGTAATAGAAACTATAGGAACTAATTGATTATCCAAATCAAGAACGATTAATTCGTTGATTTCAATGATTGCTGACTCTTCGAATTCTAAACGAATATATCTAGTAGCAGGAATACCAAGATAATGCCAATTCATGTACGCATATGGATAAGTTACAGAGATTGTGCCACTATTAAACCAGTTATCAGGTTGACCAGTGTAGACTGTTATTGTTGTATTTTGACAATCTTTTACGTAAAAAGAAATCAGGCTAGCAGAAGCAACATGTCCAAGATCCAATATTGCGACTGGTTGTTGTTCTTCTTCTTTTATTTTCAGACCATTTGAAGGTACTTGTGTTGCACCCAAACTTGTTACTGCGACAGAGAAGAAAATTAAAGATAACATAATCATTGTTAGAACGTCTTTTTTACTTATATTAAAAGAAAAGACAAAGCTTCGCTTCGCAAAGAGCGATGATGGTGGTTCAACGTTTAATTCACTAACAAGTACTACTTGACCTTTTTCGATAAACTCAGTTTTTGTGTTATCAATATTATTTGAGAACGCGTTATTAGTTGTGTTTTTGTTTCCAAGTTCGCGCCACATCAGTAATGAACCATATATGAACATGATGATGTTAATAATGCATACGGTTATGACTACAGGATCACGAGAAAGATTAGGACTATAAGTGTAATTAGCATTAGCGTAAAGATTTAGCCAGTATAGAACATATGCAATGTTTGATAGAAAAGTTGCTGTTATAATGACATAGAATACCCTAGCTTTTTTGATAAACGGTACTATTAATGCTAGTACACTAATAGCAGGGAAAAGGTACCGTTCATGGATACGCGTGGGTAACATGAAAAACGCGAAAAACAACATGAACGCCGCGAAGATTATGAACATATAGTCTGAGGATAATTTGTCCCACCGTTTATTCAATACATATAATGTGAAAACTGAAAATGCTGCAAAGAGTATCCAGCCTAAAATGAACAGGTTACCATCTGGAACCCATAGACCATGTAATCCCCAGAAGTTAAATGCATTAATAGACGTGAAAGCGTATCCATTGTATGCACCAAAATAGATGTCATATAAAAAGTTTACAGGGTTGCTCCACTGCATGGGTAAAATGACGAGTAAAATTGTTGCGACAAACGTAGCAATAGAGAGCAAGAACCGTTTAACACTGCTTTTTTTGAAAATTATAAACGCAACTAGAGGCAGCAGGGCTATTGATTGTGGTTTAGTTAAGATGCTAAGGGCAAAGCTTGCGGCTGAGAGTTCCGGTTTACGTTTTAACGCTAAAATAAGTGAAAATAACATAAAGAATGTATATACAGCATCAAATTGACCCCAAATTGCAGTATTAAAGATTACTGCAGGGTTAAAAATGTAAAACGCAGACGCTAGCAGTGCAAGCTTAAAGCTGAATTGTTTACGAACAAAAAGATAGATTAAACCACCTATGAGCATGTCGAAAATGTTTGGAACCAACTTTACAATGTATACAGTAGAAGATGTTCCAAACAAACCCAATGCTTGAGTTAATGAACCAAATCCCCAAAACAAGTAAACATTAAAAGGAGGATAATCACACCAACTAACATTACTGTAAAATAAACGAGGACCATAATCAGCTGCGGTGTTAAACCATGAAACGAAAGTATTCATATCATTTTGATACCCTTGAGTTGAAAATAATAAAACTCGAATAATGAAAGCCAAACCAAACATACTGGCTAGGATCAAAGTTTTCTGCTTATCAAACTGCAAAGCAACGCCTCAAAATCTTTGTAACTATTTCACTTTACAAGAATAAAGGTCTTTTCTAATCACATAAATAAAATACGCACCACCTACAAGTATATCAAAATACAAAAAACAAACAACAAAACTCAAACATGCAACAAGAGTGCGAAATAATACACACAATATACAGCAGAAGATAAGTAGTACAAACTATTTTTCCAGTACATGACACTAAGAACATTCTGTTAGACTTTTTTATAAGTATCCAAAAATGAGTGAAAAGACCCTGCAAACTCTCGTGATTTGCACATTTTTTTCACGACATACTACTGGAGGATGGAGTGCGAGAGATGTTCGCTATGGTCCTTACAGCCCTTGAGAAAAATATAGTTTTACAAGAAGTCTAATGATGCACCAGGTGTTTGTTTACCCAAAAAATGACATTTACAAAACTGCAAGCAGCAGCATAGCATAACTAAAAGCTCGCGGCGCAAATTTTCTCGTCATAATCAAAAAAGATGTTAACACCATTAAAGTCATAACTTATAGCTACTGGTAAGTTTCAAGGCATGCACAACACAATTTACCCTTACCTTTTCACTAGACCACCACAACTCAGCGTATTGCATAACAATAAAACATAACTATAGCCCAGACATGATTCGAAACTTGGATAAATCAGTCATATCAATAAAAACCTTTTTTTCTCTTTTATTATCTAAATGTTTACTATGCGAACCATTTTTCTAGTGATGTTTTGCTTTTCTGTTTTTTGTTGCCTATAGTCATGCGTTCAAGAGTTTTTTGTATGCGTTCTTTTGAGAACTCTTTTTCTTCGCATAGAAACTCTGTAATACCTTGTTGGTTTGGTTCTTTCCACTCCATGGTATAGTCATCTGAAACTTTTGGCTGTAGGAAAATGTTTCTAATTTCTGTTGGCTCAACGGGGAAAGTAGCATCTTTTATATTGGAAATTGCAGCTTCCAGAGTGTTGTGCTCTTTTATTAGTTTAAGCGCAGTTTTTGGTCCTACGCCTTTTATGCCATCAGGGTTAAAATCTGTACCAATCAAAATACCTACGTCAACTAGCTGTTCATAACTTAGTTTACAAAAATTCAAGACTTTTGATAATTCTACTACTTCAGGTGTAATATCAACATACATATTTCTACCAGGTAGTTTACGCTTGCCTGAAATTGTAACGTTCCGTAGTAGTTTAGGTGCTCCAAAGAGTAAACTATCATAGTCTTGACTTGTACAAAAATCTGCAGCACCTTGTTTAGTCATGTATGCCGCTTGTGCTTCACCTTCTCCAGGTGCTTGAATCCATGGAAGTCCCATTAATTCCACTAGTTTTATGCTATCAGCTAACATGTATTCTTTCATGGTTGTGGCAGCTTGAGCATACATACGCATTTTAGCTATGTCTCCTGACACGGCGGCTTTTTCGTATTCTGCTATGGCTTGCGCTTTGACTTGTTTTCGTCGTTCGATTTCTGTGGCTTTCAACGCGGGAGATTTTCCATCAAAAATGTAGATGGGCTTTAAACCCATTTCAATAAGGTTGCCAGTTCGATAGAAAAGACCGCTGAGATGGCTGGTGATTTTTCCTGTGCTATCCTTAAGTGGTGTACCATCTGGTTGACGGATGATACTTAAAAACTGGTAAATAGCGTTGTAGGCGTCTATGGCAAGTATTTTTCCGTTTAAATCTTCAAGTTTTATAGGAGTTTTCGGTATTAAATCTCTAAAGTTTACGCCCAATTAGACACCGTTTAAAGTAAGTGTTAGTTTAATAATAAATTTTTTTGCTCTCTTGTTTCTTTATGTTCTAGTTGTAGTTAAATAACAAGACTATCTTGTGAAAAAATTGATTAGCTATCTTTTAGCTTTTTTAGTTATTTCGGGTTTTGACGTAGTGTAGTCATAGTTATGTAAATTAGAAACAGGCTGTTTTAAGCATAGCAGTTATAAGTAACCCTGTCATTAACATCGGGAAGTGTATAGTCTATGACAGAAAGAAATGCTTTATCTTTGGTAACATGCACTAGTTGCGGTAAACCAATCGCACCTGGTTCAGAGTCAACAAAGTTTCAGTGTCCAAACTGCGGCGAAATGCAACTTAAGCGTGATGGGAAATGTCGCAAATTTGGGCGACTTTATAAATGTCCAAAATGTGCTTTTCAAGGACCATAATATCGGTTAGGTGAATTTTGATGGGTGCTATACTTGTGACATACAAAATTTTTCCAGAAGATATAGTAAAAGATTTTGAGTCTCTAAAAGCTGAAATAATAAAAATTCTTCCATCCGCCTCTAAAATTGATGGTTGGGGAGAAGAACCCGTTGCTTTTGGTTTAGTAGCTTTACTTGTTCAAATAAGGTATCCTGAAGATGTTACAGGTATTGTTGATGAATTTGAGGTTGAACTGGGCAAAATCAAGGGTGTAAGTCAAGTTCAAACGTTTCAAATTCGCAGAACAAGCAGAGACTACTAAATTATAGTTAGTTAGATAGTTTTTTTAGCTCTTATTTTCTTTTAGCGATTTTTTACTTTTTGTTACCAAAACACACTTAGGTAAAATATTGATTGTTTGTTTGAGAAGAGGTTAATGATTTGTCAGATTTAGCGAGTAGTTGTGAATACTTACGTGTTGATAAATCGTGTGCTATTTTTAGTGATGATCCTAAAGCAAAAGTTTGTCGGCAACTTAAATGCGAAAATAGTCAAAACATTGTCAGTTGTTGTTATCTTTGTATTTTTAGGTCTAAATGTGCTACAAGTTGTAAATATTTAGGGCAATCTGGAAGTTACACTGAGCAACAATATGCTGCTGAAGACACATGTACCAATGATGTTAAAGACACTCAAGTTGATGTTGCACAGTTTAAAAGTGTCACAGGCGCTTTTTGTTTTTCCTGCAATGTAGAGATGATGTGTGCAAAAACTCAGTTTACTGTGGTAGATAATTGGAAAGACAACATGGATAGTGTGTTAGTTAGCGGTAACGTATTGCCGGTTACTGTTCTTGTATGTCCTAAATGTGGTAAGCTCGAGTTTAAAGCAGATATAGATGCAAAGAGGTAATGTATGTATGGTTCATCGTAGAGTTCGTGGTGGAAAATTTAAAATAAAGTATGAAGAAAAACCTTGTCCTGTGGAATTAGGACAAGAAATAGACGTAACAATAATTGATTTGGCACCTAATGGTGATGGGCGGTTAATCATGAGAGGTTATGAGATATTTGTGCCTAAGGCTAAACCTAGAGAATACGTAAAAATTAGAATAAATAGTATTGACGAAAAAATTGTCACTGGACAAATAATTCCATAAAATGCAAGATTATAAAAAAGCAGTTTAATAGTTTTTAATTAATTTCTAATTTAATGAGACAGGTATAATTGCCATTTGAGTTTTTCGTAATTTTGCGGGTCTTTAAAACCGTTTACAGGATATACAAACATTAGATTTTTGTGTAACTTAGGCTTCCTGTTCGTTGTTGCAGATTCCTACAATAAGGTTGAATTGCAGACCAAAGCATTTGTGCCTATTACAATATTATCATTTGATACTGTTTTAAATTTTTTATCAAAAGGAGATCTGTATCCACATGATGGTGCTCTGGCCGGGATTCGAACCCGGGTCCGCGACTCGAGAGGCCGCTATACTTGACCGGACTATACTACCAGAGCACAATTGTATTTAACGCAGAATGGTAAGTCTTTAAACATAAATACGTTTTTGTGGGGTAACAGTGTAAACTTGCAATAAAGAACATTAAAAACAAGATATTTGAAGAAAAATAGTACTATCTGAAGATAACATTAAAA
>JAIRJY010000022.1 GCA_031260365.1 Nitrososphaerota archaeon
ACGTCAACAGCTGTAGTGATTGCTTGACCTCGCGCTTTCAAAGTGATCTCTTTAAGATTGCCTGACGAGAGACTTGTTATGATAGCTAGAACATAGCTCATTGGAGGTTTATTCCCGACTAGTATTGAATCTTGTTGTTTTTCGCTCATTTTTTTCACTTGCACTTGTTATTTTTCTGTCATTCTCATGACAGTTTGCGTAACTATATGTGTTGAGGCTTGTTTATAAAGTGATTCAAAACAGCTGTTGCATGTTTACCTTTTTTTAGTGTGCGTGCCTGTTTTAAATCGTTACGGCTTTATACTTGTGTGAGCATTTTGAGCCTTAGGCATCAATTATGGCTGTTTCACCTAGTGTCCGTGAAGTTTTGGCGCGTAGAATTGCTGGTGAGATTATTTTATCCGGAAAACCTGGCGTGACCATGCGAAAATGGCGTGAACTTTTCGTAGTATCCCAATTAGGACTCTCTGAAGTTATGCATGTATCTTCTTCTGTTATAAGCGACTACGAGAGTGGACGCCGAAAAAGTCCAGGAGCCAAATTTATCCGACGATTTGTTTTAGCACTATTACAGTTTGACGAAACAAAAGGCGGTCGTTTTGTACGCGAATTTGCCAAACTAACAGGTTCACCTAGCATGGCTATTGTCGATTTACGAGAATTTCACATTCCCGTCCGCATAGAATATTTATGCCGAGCAATAAACGGTCAAATCATCGTTTTCGAAGAAGACGGAGGATCAATAAAAGAGATTAACGGCTACACAGTAGTCGACAGCAAATGCGCCGTTGAAGTCCTTTCCGGCTACGAATACGCTCAACTCTTTGGCGTTTCCAGCGAACGCGCACTAGTTTTCACCAATGTTGAAAATGGCGTTTTACCTTTAATGATTGTCCGCGTTTGCGGTCTAAAACCTAGAGTAATCGTTTTCCACAAAACCATGCCTGATGAAGAAACCGTTAAACTTGCTCAATATGAACAAATACCCCTAATATACTCCGACACCCCAACAGTAGAACAACTTGTAAAATCTCTACGAAAACTCTACCGTGTCGCCCTACGCATCAAAATGGGTCGCCGTATTAAACCCCCACCAAAAATCAGCACATAACATCATCATCCTCTATTATGAAATATTTATTTAATTTCAGTTTCTCTTTAGTTGGGATGTGACTTTGAATCCAAACAATCAGCCGCGATTATTTCTTACACTATCCGGCTTCATTTCCTCTTAATCAATACTATCAACTGCAAACTTTTCTATACTAACTTTAACCTTCTATTTATCAATTACACACTATTGATAAACAAAGAAAAACCCGTTTTAAGCTGCTGTTTCTATTGACGTGTTTCGATAGGTCATTGTCACTTTTTGAAAAAGTTTCACTATATCTAAGGAACAAAACAACATTTTAGTTAAATATTCATGTTTATAGATAAACATTTGAGCTTTAACAGGTACGTCTATATGTGGCGGTTCAAAACGACGAGCAACATCTGAAGCTAGAACACCGCTCTCACTAATGTCCTCTTCTTGAAGATCAGTTTTTCTAGCAATATAATTAAGATAGGTGTCTTTCCAGTTAAGTTTCATAATTTTAGCTGCTACAATATCTAACGCTAATGCATCAGGGCTGCTTAACATAATGTCCATTTTAACCGGTTTACCCTTAGTTGGTCCATTACCTTCAATACCAACACGTGCATCCATAACTGTTAAAGCAGGTTTAAAGAGTGTATAAAGTCGATAAAAAACTTCAGGTAAATATGGATGCAAATAAATACGTTTATTGCTAGGTACGCAACCAAACAAATTTTTAATAGCACCACTATAAGCCATAAACTCATGAGTCTTCATTAAAGGCAAATCAATTATCGCATCAGCATCTATAATTGTTTTAGGTAAAAATAAACGCTTCAAAGGCGTATCACAATTGTTGAATTTTACTTCAATAATTCTATCTTCTGAAAGATTAATCACCCTTCCACCTGCTTTCTCAACAGCCTTCCGCATACCAGTTTTATCAAAAGCAACATTACATGGATAATTAAAACCATCAGACTCCCCTACTATAACCTCACTATTTCTATCACGCAATAAACCAATTAACTCACTAGTTAACACTGGATCTGTAACTACACCTGGCAAATATTCCGGATGACTCAAATTTGGTTTTATAAAAACCCTTTTCTTATTTTGCAAATCTGCACTTGAAACTGCTTCTTTTAAAACATCAACTAACCTGCTAGTTTTTGAAGAATAAATTTTAACAGGCTTTACACTTTTTACAGTCATTAATTTTTTGCTCCCATTATACATCCTGGATCACCGTTAAGCGTATCTCCATTATGATAAGCAGCTGAACGCGCTCTACAACCTCCACAAATAAACTTGTAATCACATTTGCCACATGAACCCTTCAAATTTGAACGATTACGAAAAGCATTAAACAATGCAGCATTAAACCAAATATCTTTAAACGATTGAGATTTCAGATTGCCCACATTTATAGGCAAAAACACACAAGGTCGTATGTCACCTTGCGGAGAAATTGAACAATAAAGTCTACCTGCACCACAACCTCCTATAAACTCACCCAGAGGCACAGCCTTCTTAGTCACCTTCACAGTTTGCATATGCGCCAATGCCAAAGTAACTTCCCCTGTACCTAGCGAACCTTGACATTGCGCTGCAACACGTGCTAACTGTGGAGCTGTAGCTAAAATCGTTGTCTTACAACCAAACGACATACGATTCAACAAGTACCTCATAACATCCTCACGCTCTTTAGGCGAAAGATCCTGATCTGCATAATTTTTACCTCGCCCCGAAGGTATGAAATTAAAATACGTAAACCTTTCAACTTTAAACTGTTCTGCTAAATCAATAATACCTGGCAACTCTGCGACATTATTCTTACCAACAGTGGTCGCTATACAAGTACAAATATCCGCATCAACACAATTCCTAAGACCCACAACCGCTTTCTCAAAAGCACCCTCAACACCACGAAACTCATCATGCGTCTTAGCCGTCGCGCCATCTATACTTATATCAACATAATTAACCCTTGCATCTTTAAGCTTTTGCACATTCTCCTTAGTCAACAAAGTACCATTCGACGCAAGAGAAACATATAAACCACGATCAGCCGCATGACTAGCAATTTGAAAAAAATCTCTACGCATCAAAGGCTCCCCACCACTAAACGCCAAAGCCGTCACATGCGCATCAGCAAGCTGATCAACAACCGCTAACGCCTGCTCAGTATTTAACTCCCCCTCAAAACCCTCTTCTTCACCACTGCCACTGTTTGAATAACAATGCTTACACCGAAGATTACACCTATGCGTAAAATCCCAAACAACCAAAAACGGAGCACTAAGAACCATAGGCTTTCTAACACCAAAATGCTCAAAAGACTCTACAAGATTCAACACAGCATTCCGAGCATACTTATCTGTTAACAACTGCTCAACCTTTACTCGCTTAAACCCCAAAGCCCTACGCAAAAACTCAATCCAAAACGCAATAATTCGACTATAAAGAGAACTACACTTTCCACAACGACAACCAACCTTACCACAATAATCATCTAACGCCGCTTCAAGAACACTACGCCCACAAACACTACATTTACGAAGAGACAACTGAAGCATCTTTTTAGTCACTGGCACACTAACTATAGCATTCCAAAAACTATCATAACTAAGCACACTCATACAGCCATCTCCTAACTACCTCTCCACAAACACAACATAATACTTAACAAACAGTGATGTTAAATATTT
>JAIRJY010000076.1 GCA_031260365.1 Nitrososphaerota archaeon
AGGTGTTCTAGCTCAAGCTAATCATAATTTTTTATACATCGATGAAGTCAATCTGCTTGATGATCACTTAGTTGATGTACTACTTGATGCCGCAGCAATGGGCGTAAACTTTGTTGAACGTGAAGGCGTTTCTTTCAGTCACCCATCCAATTTCGTTTTAATCGGAACAATGAATCCTGAAGAGGGCGAACTTCGACCTCAACTTTTGGACAGATTTGCCCTTTCAGTCGAAGTCAAAGGTATACCTTACAAAGAAGCTAGAGCTGAAATAATACGTAAACGTATAGCTTTTGAAAATAATCCTGTTTCTTTTGTTGCCCTTCAAATAGATAACCAAGAAGCGATTCGCCAAAAAATTATGTCTGCAACAACGATCTTACCTAAAGTAGCGTTAAGCTCAGAATTGCTAGACCTAATAACGCAAATTTGTACCGACTTTGTGGTGGATGGACACCGTGCTGACATCGTTATGTACAAAACTGCTTGCACTATTGCCGCATACAATGGACGTACAAACGTTACCGAAGATGACATCAAAGAAGCCGCCGAACTAGTACTTCCTCATCGCCAACGCCGACAACCATTTGAAGAACCTACAATGGAACAACAGCAAATTAACGAAAGTATACAAAAATGGACTGAGGACAAACAGTCTCAACCACAAAATAACGATGATGACAATTCTAAAAATCAAGATGAGCCAAATAAGCAAGACGAACTGTCAGAAGAACAGGTTCTACAAGCTGATGAGCCTTATACTGTGAAACCGTTTTCTCCGAAAGTTCTTGATGAAATTGAGCGCCATGGATCAGGTCGTCGCTCAAAAATAATTAGTGATTCTAAACGCGGTCATTATGTGGCAAGTATGTCTCCTCGAGGCAAAGTTACTGATTTGGCTTTTGATGCAACTTTTCGTGCAGCAGCACCTTTTCAGAAACGGCGAAAAGAATTAGATGCTGAACAGCAGAGAGCCCTTTTGATTGAGAGTTGTGATTTGCGTGAAAAAGTTCGAGAGACAAAAATGGGTAATCTGATTATGTTTGTGGTTGATGCCAGTGGTTCTATGGCTGTGGAGGAGCGTATGAGTGCAACTAAAGGGGCCGTTCTTTCTCTTTTACTAGACGCATATCAGCGTAGAGATCGTGTGGGTATGGTGGTGTTTCGTAAAAATTCGGCAGAAATGGTGTTGCCCCCTACAAATAGTGTTGAGTTGGCACAAAAATATTTAGCCAATTTATCAACTGGTGGTCGTACACCCTTAGCTCATGGATTAAAGCTTGGTTTAGATGCTGTCGTATCTTCTCTTCGAACTGACGATGTCCCTTTATTGGTGTTAGTTTCAGATGGGCGAGCTAATGTTAACCTCTATGGTGGTGACCCTGTTGAAGAGGCTAAAAATGTTGCTTACACAGTTGCCTCTAAAGGTATACAATCGCTTGCTATCGATACTGAGCAGGGTTTTCTCACTTTCGGTTTGGTCAAACAGATTTCTGAGGCTATGGGCAGCAAATATTTACGTTTAGAAGAACTACGTGCAGCCCCTATTGCCTCAGCTGTCAAAAATCAATTATTTAGTAATAAATCCGGGATTCCTTACAACAACTGATGTGTTGATGGAGAAATTGAAAAACAATTAACTTGGAGCGTTTAAATATCTATGGCTATCACAACAGCGGACTTGAAAAAAATTTACAGCAAAGACAAGAAGAAAAAATTTCTTGTGCTGTTTTCTATATTTTTATCGCTAATAGCCACTATAATTGTTTCTCTTAGTATGGGTGCTGCTTCTCCTAGAATTGGTGATGCATTGCTTGTTATTTTTTCCAAAACGTTTCCTTTTCTTAGTCTTGGTCCCGTGCCACCGCTTGCTGAGACAATAATTTGGACTATCCGTTTACCAAGAATTGTTATGGCATTAATTGCGGGAGCTGGATTGGCTGCTGCGGGGGCAACAATGCAGGGAATTTTGCGTAATCCTCTTGTTTCTTCTTATATACTTGGGATTTCTTCAGCTGCAGGATTTGGTGCTGCCTTAGCCATAGCTTTTGGGTTAAGCATTGCAAGTTTAGGCGGGTATCTTATAATTGGTAATGCTTTTGTTTTTTGTTTAATAGCTATGATAGTTGTGTATTCGATTGCGCGACTGCGCGGAATGAGTTCTGAATCAGTTATTTTAGCTGGTGTAGCTGTTGGTTTTCTTTTTTCTGCACTTCTTTCATTAATACAGTACATTGCTCCAGAACGAAATGCTATGCAAGCTATCGTTTTTTGGCTTATGGGTGGTCTTCACACTGCAAGTTGGCAAAATATTATCATCTGTTTTCCAATTGTTACCATTGTGACAATTTTTATGATGACTCAAGCTTGGAACATCAATATCATGAGCATGGGGAATGATGTTGCTGTCAGTTTAGGTGTTAACTCTAAACGTGTTCTATCTATTAATATGATTTTAGAGACAGTTGTAACTGCAAGCATAATCGCCTTTACAGGCATTATTGGTTTTGTAGATTTGATTGCTCCTCATATTGCTAGAATGCTAATTGGTAATGATTATCGGTATCTAATACCCTGTAGTATACTTTTGGGCGCTTTTATGCTTCTTGGCGCAGACACTGTGGGTAGATTAATTATAATGCCCACTGAAATTCCAGTTGGAATTGTAACTTCGTTACTTGGTGTGCCATTTTTTATTTATCTGTTAATACGTAAAAGGAGGAACAGTTTTAGTTGAAGCTAACTATAAATAATCTTTCATTTAGCTACGCTGGCGTTCAAATTCTAAAAAATATAGGTATAGACATTAAATCCGGTGAGTTAGTGACTATCGTTGGTCCTAATGGTTCTGGAAAGAGCACGCTGTTAAAATGCATTAATCGCATTTTAAAAACAAAACCAAATAGCATACTTATTGATGGACAAGACACCAACAAATTTACTATTAAAGAATTGTCTAAAAAGATGGGATATGTCCCTCAAACTTCAACAAGTGTTTTTCCTTTTACTGTTTTTGATGTTGTGATGATGGGTAGAAAACCCTATATTAATTGGAATATCAGCGAACGTGACAATGAAATTGTTATTCAATTGATAGATCTTTTAGGTATTGGTCATCTTGCTATGCGATATTTTTCTGAACTCAGTGGTGGTGAACAACAAAAAGTTATTATTGCAAGGGCTCTTGCACAACAACCTCAAATTTTGTTGCTTGATGAACCTACAAGTTCTTTGGATATTAAACATCAGCTTGAGATTCTCTGTATACTTAAGGGGCTTGCTCAAAGTGAAGAACATTCCATTATTGTGACATTGCATGACTTGAATTTAGCCGGTCGTTT
>JAIRJY010000096.1 GCA_031260365.1 Nitrososphaerota archaeon
TACCTCCCAGAGTTCGTCAATTCCGTAAACGGGCAGTTTCATCTGAGCTATTTGTTACCAAATATATATAACTTGTTTATCCGCAAAATAACGTTTGGTTTAAACGGCGGGCTTGTTTATCCAATATTTGACGGGTTTATGTTCTATATAGCCAACCCCATTTTCATCGTATGGTTCATATGTCTGATGAAAGATGTGTTCAAAAAAGAAATGACTGCTGTTAAGGCTTGTATATGTGTAGCCGTGATTGCTAACATAGTTTTACTTTGCATGCATAAAACGCTTGGCGGTTGGCAGTTCGGCGCGCGTTACACCATAGATATGATTCCCATGGTTTTCTTGTATTTGTTGCTCTCAAAAAAAGCACGACCAACACGGATCGAATTCATAATTGGTACGGTAGCTATTATGTTCAACATATATGGTGCACTTGCAATGACCTTTCTGTATAACTAACACGAAAGCGACTCATTTCTGGCAAGAGGTTACGTTTGAGTAACCGGTAAAACATATCTATCAATAAACTGTCGTGTCTTTAGGCGTTACTTTTAATATTTGTATATAGACATAACGTAATAGTGCATTTAATATGAAATCTTTAAGTGTAAATCAGTTAGCTTATCAAGCAGCTCAAAAACTTTTAGATAATCCCAAATTATATGGTGTTGCTGTGTCAAAATCCGCTGCAGGAGCCACCATTATTGATGCAGGGGTTAAAACGCCTGGGGGGTTTGAAGCGGGAAAAATTTTAACAGAACTTTGTCTTGGTTCAGCGGGAAAAGTTGACATCGGATTTAAAACGTATGGTGATATTGATTTTCCTTCTGTTACTGTTACTACTGATTTTCCAGCGGTAGCTTGTTTAGGTTCTCAATTTGCTGGTTGGCGTATTAAAGAGGAAAATAATATTGCCATATGTTCTGGTCCAGCACGTGCAATAGCACTTAAACCTAAAGAGATTTATGAAGAAATTAGCTACACAGATTCATGTGACAAGGCAGTTATTATTTTAGAGAGTAATCAGTTACCAACGGATATATTAATTGAAAAAGTGACAAAAGCCTGTAATATTGCTCCAGAGAATCTAATTGTGGCGGTTGCACCTACTGCAAGTGTTGCAGGTTTAACTCAAGTGACAGGTCGCGTGGTTGAAGTTGGTATACATAAACTAAAAACTGTTGGTTTAGATCCTAAATGTATAAAATACGCGATAGGTTATGCACCAATTAGTCCGTCAGGTCCAGACTTTGAAGTCGCAATGGCACGTACTAATGATGCTATTCTCTATGGAGGCACAGTTTTCTGTGCAGTTGAATACAATGACGAAGCTAAACTGCACGAAATTGTTAATCAAACACCGTCAATGATGTCTAAAGATTATGGCAAACCTTTCATGCAAATCTTCCAAGAAGCTGACAAGGACTTCTATAAAATAGATCACAACTTGTTTGCTCCAGCGGTTATAATAATTAATAATGTTAAAACTGGTAGAACTTTTAAAGCAGGAAAAATAAATCCTAAGGTGCTTTTAGAATCTTTAGGATTCTAAAACCTTTTTTCTAAAAAAGATAAAAAAAGAAATAGTTGCGTATTATTTGGCAGTTAGTTTTTTGTTGCTGTTTTGTTAAAGTATGTTGTTATAAAATTGTTGACAGCTCTGTTGTCTATTATCGCAGCTATCATAAAGCTCATTATTATAACTTCGATTATTGCTTTTATCATGATTGTGGGTACTATGACAGATGGTGGTGCTGATCCTGCGAAAAATACTGGAAGGAAAGCGGCGAGGTAAACATAGGTGAATATGCCTTCAGGGATGTATGAGAGTAATGTTAGAGGTATGCTGAGTATAGATTTGCGTGGTTTCTGGTTCAATTTGAGATGGGCGGCAAGTAATCCTATGGTTAAACCTGTAAGGCTTTTTCCTATGGGTATAGCGATTAATCCTATGACAGATCCTCCTACTGGTCCAAGTACGATTCCTGGAGCTAATCCAGCGATTATGCCTGTTATAAAACCTGCTCGGGGTCCAGCGTAGATACCTGCTAAGAGAATTGCAAGTAGTGAAAAGTCTAGTGCTACGTTAGGTGCTATTGGTCCTATTAAATAGCTTATGAGAAAGAGGATATTTCCGAGTGCGCCCATCATTATTACGAATGTTAGTTTTTTTGTGTCCAATTTTGTTCTTTATAATAATTTGTTTGTACATATTTAAGAGTGACTACTTAAAAATGAGTATATGGTTTACGTTTAAAAGTAAATTACACAAATTATGAAAATGATATATAACTAACAAGTCATAATCAATCAGTTAATTAAAGTAACTTAGGTGAACACATTTGACTGAAACGGCACAATTCTCAACAGTAGCTCTAAAAGAGTGGCTAGAAAAAGAAACAAACACAACTCTTACCCCGGTTCAGACACAAGCAAAAAGATTTCGAGATGAAACAAATCAAGCAATCTTGGCTTTAAATGAAGTTTGCAAATCTCTTTTAGAAAATAGCGCAAAAGAAATAGAAAAACGCAAATCTAACATCTACAATCGTGCACGTGCCTTAAACAAGTTAGCTGGCATATTTATAGAACGACTTACAAAACTTTCTTCACCTGAACAAGTAACATACGACACGTTAAGTAAATACAATATTGAAGCACAAAAAACACTTATTGTCACTGAAGTTGATGTTAAAAATTGGTTTCCAAAAATTTCGCCGTTCTTTATCATGGACCGCCGAAAATTTTTGGCAGTTTACGAGAAAACAAAACAAACGTTTGGCACATTAAACGAATTTGTTACTAAAGAGTACGTTAAAACAAAAACTTTGCAAGAAACAATTCAAATGATTGGTGATCTTCAAAATTTAGAGAATAAACTATCAAATTTACATGCGGAAATTGAAAACATAAAAAATGAACGTTTACCTATTGAACAAAAAATTGCTGAATTAGAACAAAAAACAGGCGAACTAAAAACTGCTGGACCAATTGACCAGTTACATCTTGTTACATGTGATATT
>JAIRJY010000157.1 GCA_031260365.1 Nitrososphaerota archaeon
TATTTTGTTTGCTTCTTTTTCATTTGGTAATTGAATTAGATCATTTAGGGAATTTCTGTTTTGTTATCTCGTAGAGCCAGCCAACGTTTAATTTCGAGTCCTGTACCTTTGCCAAGCCAGTTATCGCCGTATTTTTGTTTTAGTTTTCCGCTGTAGGATACAAAAGTTTCTGCTTCTGTGACTTCAACGCTTTTTTCTACCTTTTTAACCAATGCATCATCGTCTCCCCTTTAGTTTAATGTATATGAATTAAATTTATATACAGTTGATCTTAAATAAATATTCATGCGTTTTTAGTAATGCCTTTGTGTTTTTTTCTATAGATAGCATCTGGCTTTTTGATACTGCTATATGTGTTAAATCAAACTCTTCCTTGAATGTTTCACGATCAAATTTGGTCATTTAGCTGTTTACGCAGCAAATTTTGTCATAAGAAAAATCTTGTATAATTTGGACAATTCTATGGTGTTGTCGTTTTGTGGTTGTTGTAGTGTTGCTGTTAGCGTTGCATAAATATCTTGTATCTTCTTTAGTTCGAGTAAATTCTCAATATTGTTGAATAGTTTGTGTTGCTATGTCATAGTGTGTGCTGTAGGTTTTTTCAAAATTGCTTTCCCCGTTGTTATATGCCACTAATAATTAGAGCCTATTCATATTAACCGTAACTTTCATGTTTTAGGTTATGTGTCTCAGTTGAAACTATGACTATAATATTGGATTTGAAAATGGCTTTTAACCTGTGTCTGTGCAAAATAATTCTAAGGTTAACCTATTACATAATAAGTATGTGTGTTCTGTTTTTCACCGCATTCAAAATTTGGTTTAAAGCTACTATATCAGTAAAACCTAAAAGGTTTAACCTATGTGTAGGTGTTTGCCTTCCAGAGGTTGAGATGATGTTGGAGATGTTGATGTATTACAAAAATCTGTAATTGAAAGACAAACACATAACACAGTAATGTAAAATGTGCAATCTTTAATATAAGTTTTTCAGGCTTTAATTTTTCTAGTTGTTTTATGTTGTAGTTTACACTTTAAAAGGTAATCTATACTCATCACAAGTTTTTCTAAAATATGTTGACTATCGGGAAAAACAAGCTTTATCTAGGAGTTAATAAAAAAATTTGTTTGAGCGGTGTTTACCGCTATTGCTGTTGTTGGTTTTACTCTGCGATATAGCAAGCGCGGATTTGTGTGTTGCCTTTTGTATCAACATAGATGTTGTAGTTGTTTACTTGATATGTTCCAGTCGCATTGTTGTTGATAGCAAACGTTTTTGTGATAACGTTTATTGACCCATCAGAGAAATGTTCGGTAACGGTGATTGTTAGGTCGTTTTTATTGCCATTGAATTGTGTAATGAAAGCTGACAGGGTTACACTCACGGGAGTTATAACTAGTGGAGCATTCACTGTCACGGTTGCTATGTTGCTTATCACATTTTTTGTATCTGCCGCGCCGCTTACAACACAGTAATAATCATATGTTCCGGCGGTAAGTTCTAGAGGTATTGCAAAGCTATCGCCCGTGCCGACTAAATCGTCTATTGAGAGGTCGGGGATTGTGTTTAAGCATTGATACCACTGATAGTCTAATGTTTGGTTTGAAGTTATATATGCTTCAATTGTAAGATTGCCCTCAATTTTTCCTTGTGTTACGTTCTTGTTTTCTGGTTGTACAGAAATTGTAATTATCGGATGCACAAAATCTCTAATAGTTAGGTATGGGTATCCTCTGTTTATGTTGGAATTACTATTCCAAATAGTCTGAAAGTTCCAACCGACAAACAAGTCTCTATTTTGCATTTCCTCATGTGTAAGTGGCATACCAATTTCGTTTGTTATATCGCCGATAATCGTTTGGTTATTAAGGCGATAACAACTTTTTATGTCTACAATACTGCTATTTCCGATTAAACCTCCCGCATAAGAGACTGTGGAGCCAGCAATTACATCTCCCGTAGCATAACTGTTTACTATACTTGTTTGAATGCTTTTGCTGACTAAGCCTCCAGCATAAGCCCAGCCAGAGGTAGCGATAGCGACTATGTTACACATGGTATAACAATTTTCAATAGTCACATTTTCACTATTGCCAACTAAGCCTCCAGCATAAACATAACTAAAATTCAAATCATTAGTTGTGATAGCAGTTATATCACCCGTAACATAACAATTCGCTATAGTTGCACTACTGCTGTTGCTGATTAAGCCTCCGGCAAAAGATGAACCGTGAGTATTATTAATAAGTGTGGAAGTTATGCCGTTAGGATGAATGTTTACGCCTACATTTTTTATTGTTATATCACTAACAGTGTACCCAAATAATCCTGCATATAACCTGTTGCTTTCTGCCAATATGTATATTGTCTTGACATTAAATTATTTAAAAGTGACTTTTCAAACGGTTCTTTTAGAGTCTATTAACATTAAATTTGTTATATGGCTGCGTAGCTGAGTATATAGGATATGTCCTTAAGTACAATTTTTCATGCTCCTGTGAATTTTGTAAATAACGAGCCTTATACCTAAAGAGTATAAAAATTGATGCCATTTTGTGTGCTTTACGGAAAACGTTTTTTCGATATCTACGTTTTTATATAATGATGACTGATAGCATCCGCGATTCGTTTGTCTAGAAACCTAAAAAATTCTAAAAATTACTTAAAAGTTGAGGAAAAAACTGTTTTATCTAGTTTCGAAGAAGACATAGTGAACAACAAAAAAGTTGTACACAATTATACCTAT
>JAIRJY010000169.1 GCA_031260365.1 Nitrososphaerota archaeon
TTTACATGACGTGGTAGTTATTGCTGCTACTAATCGACCTGACATGATTGACCCGGCGGTTATTCGCTCTGGTCGTTTTGACCGTTTGATTTATGTGCCAGGACCTGATGATCAAAGTCGAATACAAATTTTCAAACTCTACACAAAAAATATGCCTCTTGACAATGATGTTGACATTAATCAACTCGTAGCCATGACTAGGCACTGTAGTGGAGCTGATATTGAGTCTTTATGTCGTGAAGCAGCAATGTACGCATTGCGCCAAGATGTCAACGCTCAGAAAGTAACCATAAAAGACTTCCAAGTCACTATGGAAGACATAAGACCGTCAATTACACCTGACATGGAAAAATGGTACAAGAGTTTCGTGCAGACAAGCCGTCAAGTACAAAAGTCAGCAACACCTGTAATCTAGGCGAAGTTGAGAACGATATGCCACAAATTAAAACTTGGAAAACTCGCCCTGCAAATTTCGTCATTTTAGAAATTTTAGGAAAAAAAGGCGACTTAACAGATGATGAACTGTTTAACCAACTGAACAGTGAATTTGAAGACTTAGGCTTTAAAGATCTTAATGATTTACTGCTTAGTTTAGAAGTCAGCGGTAAAATTCGAACTTCTGGTATGTCACGCGGTAAACGTCGCATCGAAATCGTCCAATAACTACTTCTTATTTTCTATTTTTCATTAAAAAAATACACTATATGTACCATCAGTTGGGAGTAGTAACTTTCGTTTGTTTTATGTTTATATATTATTTTGCAGTGATGGGAGTTTTTACACTGGTTATACAAAAGATCTAGACGCAAGGATACAACTACATCAAGCTGGTAAAGGGGCAAGGTATACTAAAATTCATAAACCAAAAGGATTAGCGTACATTGAAGAGTATGCTTCTCGTAGTTTAGCGATGAAACGTGAACGTGAAATTAAAAAATTAAGCCATCATCAAAAACAGGTGTTAATAGATTCTAAAATCAAAAAATAGCCTGTATTGTTGCAGTAGCTTAGATTAATAACATTAGTGCTGTTGCTGTTACTATAGGAATTAAAATGTTGTCATTTATTGGTACCGGTAAATATTCGACAAACATGGCAATTGCGGCACCGATTGCGGCGATCCATGGCGCGATAAATAAGCTGCTTGCTAGAAATGCGAAAATAAAGCCTGAAAGAGTGCCTTCTAGTGTTTTGCCTTTGTTAAATGGTAATTTTATGCCAATTGTGCCTCCAAAAATTGAAGCTGCGCTGTCGCCCAATGTAAATATGGCAATTGCTGCAGCACTCACTGGGTATGGAAAAACTAGTAAAGTACCAAGTATTCCTAATGCGTAAAATAATGGTGCCGCAGTAAAGCCGTAAAGCTCTGATTGTGATGCAGCATTGTATGTTATTGTTGAAATAAGAGGCAAATTTTTGCCACACACCCGTGCAACCTCCGATATAAAATACACAATTGATAATACACAGATAAAGACGACTACCGGAAGAATACCGATTATATGTGCTAAAATAGGTATAATGATGCCTGCAGCATGAATATTTTCTCGAATAAAATCATTAACTGATGGAAAAGAATACTTAATCTGTTTTTCGCTTAAGATTGGTAGAATGTTTGCAAGTTTTCCAATCAAAACATAGTCAGATTTTATACGGATAACAAAATTAGGATTGTACCCAATTTTCTTAACTGCACCTGTGAAAAGACAACGATTACTACGATCTCTAGCAACAACTGTGCAATATTGTAGCGTTAAACATTCAATAGTTAATAGTTTTTGTAAAATTTTCTTTTTACCGTTAGTTTCAATGGATTCACCACTAATTTCTCCTGTGATCTCACCAACATCGTTAACACGAACATCAATACCAATTGCGTGGTCCGCACCTAAACAGTCTGCTAAGCGTTTAACAATACCTGTAGGTAAGCTTGAACTAACGATTGCTATACAATAATTCTTCTCTTTTATATGTGCAAAAAAACTCTGCAACAATGAAGTATTTGAGATTTCATCAAAAATACGTTGCAAATTCTCCATCTTTTGTCCTATTAACTTTCTATAAATACGTTTAAGCGAACCCTCTAGAGAATAAATACCAATTTCATAAAAAAACATGTACAGCAAAATTTGTATTAGCGCAAAAATCCCAAGTCTTCGACCAACTTGGAAAAAAAACATGTTCTTATGAATTAAAACTCCTTCAACATCAAAAACGATGAGATGTTTTTTCTCTTTAATACCCATATAGTTTTTCCAACTACACTTTTTAGAGGTTAACTGTTTTATCAGTTAACCATAAAAAATTAAAACGATGTTTAGCTACAAATATGTTGCTCATTTTTACTTTAAAATAGTAGTAAGACGTTTCAATTTTTTAACGGAACACGCAAATAACTGTCTATCTATAGTAAGGGTATATCATTTGTAGGTTATTATTTTAACAATACATCATAGGCAGAAGCTTGGAGGAGGGGAGGTGTTATTCAATGTGGTTGGAGTACGCCCGGCTGAAAAGTTACAGCCAGTATACATAATATGTCCTATTGTTAGGCGAAAAATTGCGGGACAAAAACAGAAAAATTACGCACGATTACACAAAAAATGTGTTGTACATAGCAAAAACTTATGAAGAAAATCTTCCATTGAAGTGCACTGAAAAAAAGCGGTTTTCATAGAAAATACTTCTGCTCGACAACATGTCCATAGAATACACGGTAGATAGACATTTTGAAAAACAGTCAAAGAAGCGAAAAGCGCAAAAACACAAATTTCAAGAGAAATCGTGTTCATCATGTCAAAGGAATTTAACTTATAGATGAAAAAATTGTGATCTATTCTTTTGGTTTAAAAAGAAGTAGAACTATGCCAACGATTAGGACCACAACCCCTAAAAATATGAATATTACATCAAATTTCCCTAAAGAACTAGTTGTTGCAGTGTAGTAAAGCATTAATCCACTCATGATTATTAGAGCTATGCCAATCATTTTTCCAGCTAAAGTTACCAAGTAAGAGGTGCTTTCACTCATTTTTCAGTTCCAACCGTGTAATTAACGTTGATTGTTACACTAAATATTACTGTGTTATTTTAAATTATTGTCTTATCTATGCATAACCGATTAATTTTTTATAGGTTATGGTGGTTGTGGTGTTGTGAAGTGAGAGATGGTGTTTTATATTATTTA
>JAIRJY010000190.1 GCA_031260365.1 Nitrososphaerota archaeon
AAAAAAGTTGGCGAATAATGGGTGTAGAGAGTACAGATTTGTAAGTCACGGCGGAGATGTTTGGGGCTTTGCTAGAAAATATAACATTCCACTCGAAGAAGTACTTGATTTTAGCGGACCAATTAACCATTTAGGACCCTCACCAAAAGCTCTTGAAGCAGCAGAAAAAAACGTTAAGTTAATAAAATTTTATCCTGACCCAAATCCTGTTGAATTATGCAGAAACATAGCAGAATATGTTAACCAGCCAGGCGTAAATTCAGACAACATCATTTTAGGCAACGGGTCAATTGAACTTATATACATGATTACAGAAATTTTTTCAAAAGATAACTTTAGTGCTGTAGTACCAGTACCCTCTTTTACCGAATACGAAAAAGCAGCACTACGTTTAGGCGGTCGAACAAACTATGTACAGTTACCACATGATTTCAGTATGGAAAACGAAAAAATCAAAAAAGCCATAACACCTGACACTAAAATCGTTTCCATATGTAACCCCCACAGCCCATCAGGCAAACTATACCTTAAAGATGAAATTCTTGAACTTGTAGAATATTGTCAGAAAAAAAATGTAATTTTTAGTATTGATGAAAATTATATCGAATTTACTGACAAAGAACAAACAGAAACATTAGCAGGCTGCGTAAATAAATACGAAAATCTCTTTGTAATACGTTCAGTAACCAAATTTTACGGTATACCAGGCATACGCTTTGGTTATGGCATAGCCGCAAAAAGTTTAATTAACAAACTCTTAGACGTACGGCAACCATGGAGCATAAACAGCCTAGCAGGGTTTGTTACTTTAGCAGCTTTCAGTGATAAAGAATTTATAGAAAACACCAAACGTACAATTACGCAAGAACGCATGAGGTTTGCAGAACAACTTGAAAAAATTCCAGGTTTTCAAGTTTTTCCTTCAGACACCAATTTTTTGCTCATAAAAATAACCAACGGTAAAATTACTTCAACTAAAATTAAAGAAGAACTTGCTAAAGTAGGCATGTTAATCCGAGACTGCTGTACTTTTGTAGGGTTAGACAACACATACTTCCGTGTAACTGTTCGCACAGATAAAGACAACCAAAAACTTGTTGACATAGTAAAAAAACTAATGCTGATAATTTAACAAAAAATAACACGTTTACTCAAACCTACAACATTTTTTAGCAGACCTCTTGCGAAACTGCCTATTTTTGAAAAAAATTGAACATCCAAATTAGGTTAAATCTCAAGCCCAAACATTCTTTCGATAGGATAACAATTCAAACTTTTATGTTATACTTAGTTTCGCAAGAGGTCTAGTAAATTAACAAACCTATATTTGGAAGGTTATTTGAGCATGTTTTTAGCACGCGGGTTTTCTGCGAATTCCCATGCAATGTTGCCTTTCCAGATGTCTCCAAGTTTTGTGATTTTGATTTCTTTGTCGTCTATCGTTAGTAAACCTTTTTCAACGAGTCGATTAAGTTGTGGACCAAAGACTTCTTCAGGGGTTTTTTCAAATCTCTCTTTAAATTCTATTTTGTCAACTGGCAATCGGAGATAAAGGCGTGTCATTACTTTTTTCATCATTTCTTCAGGAGTAGATTCGCTGATTTTGTTTATTGGTAATCTTCCCGCATTTACGGTGTCCATGTATTGGTTAATGTCTTCAATGTTAGAGTAAGAAAACGTTTCGAAGTAGCCCATAAAACAACCTGCACCTGTGGTTAGTTGCGCTGCAAAAGGCCAACCGTTAAGACAGGACTCTTTAAAGTGCCAAGGTTCACGAGAGAATCGATCATGTCCAACAGCTTTGTAACCTGCGTCAGTTAGCATTTTATATGCTGTCAAATACATTTGTGTTTCATGTTCCACATCACCTGGAGGAGGCATTTTACCTGCCTTTATTTGTGTGTCTAAAATGGTATCGGAAACAACTTCTAAGGCGTAAACATCAACTTCAATGTCTAATTCGATACATTTATTGAGTGTGTCTACCCAAGAGTCCATAGTTTGACCGGGTAAGTTATATAGTATATCTGCACAAACGCACATACCTAATTTACGTGCGAGTTTGATTGATTCTTCTACTTGTTCTGCTGGATCTGGTAAGCAGAAGTCTTTTCGCAATTTGTTGTCAAAAGTTTGGGCACCCATATCCATTTGAAAAGTACCGTACTCAGCTAGTTTCACAATTTTATGTCGGTCAAAGCTTTTTGAGGATCCTGTAACTTTTATGAAGTATTCGTCAGTTATGTTGAAGCGTGCCTTACAGTATTCTATTAAGTCAATCATTTGTTCAGCAGTCAAAACGCTAGGTGTTCCACCGCCGAGAACAATTTCATCGAAAACACTCGTTTGTAAGTATCGTGTCTTGGCGTACATATCAAGCTCTTTTTTAAGAACAGCTAGATATGGTTCTATACGTGCTTTGCTTGTAGCGGTAGTTGGAAAATAACAGAAGGAACATCTGGAGTCACATATAGATACCCAAGGTTGTAGTTCCATGAGACGTTTTGATGTATTCTCTGTATCTAAAAAATCTAAAAAGGCATTGTATGTTTCAGGTTTAATTTCGGGATAGTCTCTATAAGTGTAAGGCGGCCAATTTGTTCTTAGGTCATAAATACCTGCTTGTTCAGACGCCGTGGTTTTCATTTATTTCTCCTCAGATTGTTTTTTAAAATGCCCTTGTTACCATAATAAAGTTTCTGCTAAATTCCTGTTCAAGCGAATAACTAGTTAAACAGCTGATAACGCTAAAACCGTTGGGCTACAGTTTTTTGTGCTGTGTATCATTTCAGCAGATTTTTGTTGAAGCCAAATTGTCAAAGTTAGAAAAACCAACATAGTTATAGCACAAGTCAAATTTACATTGACTTGTATATTCCGATTTATCGCTTGAACGAGACTATTTTTCCATAGTTTTTATGCTCGAGCATGTTACCATGTAAAAAAGTCCTAAAGGCTGCAAAATTTAGGCACCAATTATAAAAAGTCTCTATAAATTCCACATTTTAGCACCTATGACAAAATAGGGCGCAATTTACGTTTTGTAACAATACAGTTGTAGTGTTTATACAGTCACCACAACCATATTTTAAAAAATCTCTAACTACAAACTTACCATGTTTAGAGCTTATTTTGCAGAATTTAAAAAGTTACTAATACCTTTTCGTCTAAAAATATGGAGTTTAAAAACATGATATAATTCAGCAGTTAAATAGCCTAAAAACAGACAACCTACCGGCACTCTAATAAAACCTGCGTTTTACCAGTAAAACGCTGATTAGACTAAAGAAAGAACCGTCACTATAAACAGATTTCACGGGTGTCCAACTTTAAAGTTTGTCGGTTGGTTGTTTTCGCCAATAGAGAAGACCAACAAGAAGTGCCACAATCAAACCCGGTGTTATCAACATGATTATTAGAAAGTAAGCGATTGGGTTCTTTGTGCTTTGAATTGTACCAATTGCATATACAAAGTGGTCATAAGAACCAATGTATAAAACACCGTTAACAATCGCAGGTGAAGATACCACCCAACCATCAGTTAGGTAACTCCAAACAAAACTACCATCTTTTGTGTTTAATGCATAAATTTTATTATCATATGAACCAAAAAACACAATGTTACCGGCTATTGCTGGTGCGGAAGCTACTCTACAGTTTGTTTGGTAACTCCATTTTAAACTGCCTGAAGAGGCATCTAACGCATAAAGTTTACCATCATCTGAGCCGATATAGACTACACCATTTGACACTGCAGTAGACGAGGCGATACTGTCACCTGTAGTATAGTTCCATACTAAACTGCCATCTTTAGCATTTAGAGCATAAATATTATTGTCATAAGAACCCACATAAACTAACCCGTTCGAGATCACAGGAGTTGAAGTTACAATACCACCAGTTGTATAACTCCAGACTAGAACACCTGTTTTTGCGTTGAGAGCATACACGTTATGATCCATGGAGCCTATGTACACATTTTCACTAAAAATTGCTGGAGAAGAAGTTATGATCATGTCTGCAAAGGTGTGGTTCCAAATAAGCGTACCATTTTTAACGTTTAACGCATAAAGTTGATGGTCCTCTGAACCAATGTAGACTACATCATTGCAAACAACAGGTGAAGAAACAATAGCATACCCAGTTAAGAAACTCCAAACCTGTTGTCCAGTTACAATATCTATAGCATAAACGTTACCATCATATGAACCAACATATGCCAATCCATCACTAATAGCCGGTGCAGAAAACATAAACATGTCGTCTGCTTGAAAACTCCAAATGGGGATATTGTGGGACTCCCAATCATAACCAACCATGCCAGTAGAAGCATTCAAAGCATACAGTTTACCATTATGTGTACCAATGTAAACAACACCGTCCATAACCGTTGGAGAAGAATCTATTTTACCACCACTTCTAAAAAGCCAAACCAAATTTCCATTATTAGCATTTAGACCATACAGTTTACCATCCCATCCACCAACAAAAATATATCCGCTACCAGCGGCAGGTTGAGAAATTACGATGTCTTCAGTAACATATTGCCAAAGAAGACTCCCAGTTTGACTATTAAAAGCATAAATTTTGCCGTCATTAGAACCCACATAAACAGAATTATCCACCACTCTTGGAGAAGAAGAAACAGCATCACCAGTCCTGTAATTCCAAACAAGCGAACCATCTTTTGCGTTCAACGCGTAAAAATTATGATCATTTGAACCAACAAACACCACACCTCCTGAAACTACAGGGGTAGAAAATACTTCATCACCAGTACTAAAAGACCATAACTTATCACCAGTGTAAGCATCGATAGCATAAACAGTGTTATCTAACGATCCAATATACACTACACCATCCGAAACAGTTGGGGTTGAAATAATGTTTCCACCAGTTTTGTAGGTCCATGCTAAACTGCCATTCACTGTGTGTAAAGAATAAAGTTTGTAATCCAAAGTACCAATATACACAAACCCATCAGCAACAGTCGGAGAAGAAAGCATTATTCGACCACCAGTTGTGTAATTCCAGAGTTTAGTGCCAGTTTTTGCATCTAAAGCATAAACATTTTGATCCACGGAACCCACATACACTACGCCGTTACTCACGGCAGGATCAGAATCCACGTAATAACCCGTTTCGTACTTCCAAACTAAACCACCGGTTTTAGCATCTAACGCGTAAAGATGATTATCTTCCGAACCCACATAAACTAATCCATCAACAACAGCAGGTCTTGAAACTATAATTCCATCAGTAACATAATTCCAGATTACTGCACCAGTTTTAGCATCGAACGCACAAATATTTTGGTCATAACCACCCACATACACAAAATCGTTGTAAACAGTAGGCGAACCAATTTGACCACCAGTATTAAACTTCCATAATGTCTCGTTGGTTAATGGTGGATTGGTATCTATGTAACCGGTGCGTTGTATGTTTTGATGAAACATCGACCAAGAATTCGTCGGACTTTGAGGTACCAGCAGTAGACTAACGGCGAATGTAGAGAGTAGAATAAGGGTTAACATCATTACTATAATAAAATACATTGTTTTTCTTTTCATGATATGTCAATCCAACGCTCCTAAGACTAGTAACAGGATAGACCCGTTTATCAACAAAATATTTGATTCTGAGTAAATAAAAACATATTTTCGTAAAAAAGAAAAAGTAAATGTGCATCCTGTGGTTTACTGTTTTTTTTGTGGTGTTTCTTGGTTTTCACGCATAACTTGAGGTATATATGCACATGCATCATCTTGACCGTAAATGTCACCTGTTAAAGCGTATGCTCGGTTTCTGCAGCCACCACAAATTTCTCTGTATTCACAAACACCACATTTACCATTAAGAATTGTTCTGTTACGAAAACTGTTATAGTATGGTGAGGCTTTCATTTCTTCCCAGACTTGTAACAAAGATTTGTCATCGCGGATGTTTCCTATATTCATAGGTTCCATTGGTCGAAGATCAGTATAGAAACATGGAATTAGGTTACCATTTTCAATGATACTTATGTAACCACCAAATGCGAAATAGGTGCATTTACCATGAAATTTGTGTTCATACCACTCATCGAAGTTAGGTATGTTGCGTTGTTTTACGACACGTGCAAAGTGTGGGCAGTGTACATGTATATCGAATTTGCCTTCGTATTTGACTGACAAATCCCAAATATGGTTTAATGCTTCTTCAAGTTGCTCAGGCGATGGAGTTAAATCATCCGTTTGATCTTTTGCTCGTCCACTAGGCACTAAATGGTTGAACCAAACAAAGTTTGCACGATATTTTTCAGCGAGCTCACAAATATGATCTAATTGGTTATAGTTTATTGAAGTTATTGCAGCGGCAAGACCATTGAGAATTTTTCCTGCTGAAAGTTTTTCAATTGCAGCTAACGCTTTTTGATACGAGCCTACCCCTCGAAGCTGATCATTAATTTCTTCAGGACCATCAACACTCACAGACCCCCAGACCTGATGTTTAACAAGGTTATCATATATTTCCCCGTTAACAAAACAGCCGTTAGTCAAGAGACATACGTTGAGTCCTTTACCCTTTGCGTATGCAACTATCTCAAATATGTCTTTTCGCAGAAGCGGTTCACCACCTTTGAGACCAAACCAACTAACACCAAAATCGTAGACTTTATCAACCAAGTCTAATGCTTCTTGAGTGGTTAACTCCTTGTCAGCTTTTTTTCCTGTTGCATCCACATTGCAGTATCTGCAACGGGCATTACAAGCACCAGTTGTTCTCCAAGAAGTCATCATTAAAGGGCCTTTTTTTGTCATACAGAACAGTCCTCTACAGTATGTGTTAACGTTTTTATCAAGTCTGCTCCTAAAAAAGATTTTTACAATAAAGCGGTTTTTAAAAAGTTATATTGATAAGCAATAAATGACCAGTAACAATAAACAGTGGAGACATAATTGCATGACCTTTGCAGATTTAGTTTTGCTTAACGGAAACATTATAACTATGAATCCTAAAACGTTATTAGCACAAGCCATCGCCATTAAAGGTGATAGAGTTTTCTATGTTGGTAATAACCAAGAAGTTAAACAATACATCAATAAAAAAACTCGCGTAATTTATCTTGATGGTAAAACTGTCTTACCAGGTTTCATTGATACACATGTACATGTTGTTGATTATGGTAGAATGTTAACGTGGTTAGATCTACAAGGAGCATCTTCAATAAGAGATGTCCAGATTCGACTAGCTGAACGTATAAAATTCGTGCCAAAGGGCAGATGGGTTTTGGGTAGGGCATTAGACTCTGATAGTTTTTTAGAGAATCGACTGCCAACCTGTCAAGAATTGGACACTGTTTCTCCTGACAATCCTGTAGTAATTTATTGTCAGACAGGACAGGCATGTGTTGTTAACAGTAAAACGCTTAAAGTCTCTAAAATAAGCCAACAAAATAACGTAGGCATAGAAAGAGATGTAACAGGGGAACCAACTGGAATTTTACGTGATCAAGCTACAGAGCTTGTCTGGGGCGTTATTCCTGAACCTACTCATCAAGAACTTGAGAACGCAATAGAGTTAGCACTAGAAAAAATTGTTCAAGCAGGCATAACAAGTATTCATTGGATTGTGCTTTCAGAAGTAGAAATAGCAATAATACAAAAACTAGTTGAGACAGGCTTTTTACATGTAAGAATTTATTTAATCGTACCAACAAATTTACTGGATTTAGCACTACAGAAATTAAAACCATTTGAAAATGACCACTTTAAACTTGGTGGGTCGATAATTTTTGTAGATGGATATTTAGCTTCTAGAACTGCCGCGTTGTTTGAGCCATATAGTGATACATTAACTGATCACGGTAAGTTGTTTTGTCAACAAAACGAAGGGGTTGCACTTGCGAATAAGATTCAAAATAACGGTTTACAGCTTATTATTCATGCTGTTGGAGATAAAGCAGTTCAAGAAGCATTAAACATCATACAGCATACCAACATCAATCACATGGTTCCGCGTCCACGTATAGAACAAGCGGCGGTTTTGAATCAACAATTGTTAGATCGTATAAAAACGTTGGACATTTCAGTGTCAGTTCAACCTTGTGTGGTTGCTTCAGAGTTTTCTGTTTGGTCAGTGACGAAGCATTTGGGCGAAAAAAGGGTGTGTTTACTGTTTCCTGTCAGAGAATTGCTTAATTTAGGTGTTTTAGTTTCTGCAGGGTCTGATTGTCCAATGGAGCAGCTTAATCCGTTGCACGGTATTGAAGCATCAATTAGACGTGATGGTACGCAAAAAGTGTCCGTTTTTGAAGCCTTACAAATGTATACTGTATTTGCGGCACGAGCGACATCAGAATTTGTTAATAAAGGGTCTATTGAGCAGGGAAAACTTGCTGATTTAGTTGTTTTATCAAATGATCCAACAGCTACAGTTGTCGAAAAAGTAAAGGATATTTCTGTGTGCTTTTCAGTTTTTGGAGGGTTTGTTTATTGTCCTAAAAGTTAGTTAAGTGTGTTCTAAAACATGTTCTTTATGGTAATTTACCATATCATCTCAGGTAGAAGGGATTAAATTTATTAGATGCTTAAACATCAATATTCATTAAAGTAATATTAAAGAAAGTGAAAACTTTGGAAACAGAAAGATTTAAACTGTCAGACATTCTCTACGGCTTTATTGTACCATTGCTTCTTGTGCTAATCATTTTTGTACTCGCAGTCTACGTTAACCCATCTGGGGAACATAATGTCCTTAGTAGTGGGGAGGGGAGCATCGGCGAGACAATTGGCATAATTCTAACACAAGGCTTTACTAAAATGATCATGCTAGGTGTACCATTGATACTTGGTCTTACATGGAATAAATGGGCAGGCGGCGCAGCAGGCTTTATCATGGGTGGAATATACTACATAACAACGGCAGCTCACGCTACCGCATCTTATATGGCATGGGGCGTATTTGATTACAACTTCTTTGGCGACATAAGCATTCTCTTCTATTTAGTTAACGGAGTAATCATCGGCTACATGGCAGGCGCATTAACCAATGGGTCGTCAAACTTTTTCCGAATGATAGGTGCAAGTTTGACAGCATCACTAACAGTTGCGGTAATCGGAGAATTCTTAGCCTACAATTATTCGCTGGTAAGTTGGATGTCTCAAAATGGCTGGGCAGATAGTCCAGTATACACCTTCACTCTTGCTTTCTTGCCAATGATTCTCTTAGGTGTGATCATACCCATACTTGCAAAAGTTATGTCTTGGTATGGTCTAACCGCAAGAAAGCAATACTAAAACCAACCTCTTTTTCTTTTTTAGTTTAAACAAAAATTTGTTTTAGCGGTAGCTTGTTTCAAAAAAGTTAGAAGATTATTGGTGCATTTCTGATTTTTTGCGTTTAAAGTAGATATAGTTTTTTGTTGCCAAGTATCCTGAGCGGAAACCTTTACGCCACATACGTAAGACATATCTTGGGCGTGTGTAGAAGCTTTTGAATGCATAATCATAAAGTGTGTGTAGTTCTTGTATGCTAAGTTGAGGGGTTTCAAAAATTGGTTGTGTAGCATCGTAGTCGTCAAAGTTTGTGTTTCGTATCCAACCGTTTTTAATTACTTCATCATACATTGGTGTACCAGGATATGGTGTAGCTATGTTGTAGTACGCGATTTCATCTGGGCTTACCTCTTCAGCAAATTTTATCGATTTCAAAGCAGACTCCAAGGTTTCACCGGGGTATCCCAGTAGTACATTTGGTGTTGGTTTTAAGCCTAGTTCTCTAACCCATTTTAACGCCTTTTTTGTTTGATCAGTTGAAATACCCTTGCGCATACCATTAAGGACTTCTTGAGTTCCCGATTCAAGACCGCACCACATTGAAACACAGCCCGCGTTTTTCATTTTTTGAAGCAATTCTTTACTAACTCTATCAACGCGAGTACCCATATTCCACTTAATTTTCAAATCGCGCTTATTGATTTCCTCACATAGCTCTTCAGTACGTTTCATATCTACTGTAAAAGCATCATCGCAAAAAGTAAAGTTTTTCGCATTGTATGTTTTGTATAGAAATTCGAGTTCATCAACAACATTTTGAATGCTACGCACACGGTATCTTTGTCCAAACATACGGACTGCAGCACAAAAGTTACACCAAGCAGTGCATCCGCGAGTTGTGATCAGATAAAACATGTCTTCCTGCTGTCTAATTGAGTCAAGATCCCAAAGATGTCTTGCAGGAAAAGGCAACTCATCCAAATTCTCAATGTATGGTCTATCAGCGTTAAAAACAAAAGCGTTACCCTTTCGCTGTGTTGTCCCAATTACATCGGTTATATCTTTACTTTCGTCTAACCGTTGAACAAGCTCCAAAAGGGTGTACTCACCCTCTTTACGTACAACAACATCAAGCTGTGGGCATTCTTGAAGGGCTTTTTCATTCCAAAAAGTTACATGTGTACCACCAAGCATTGTTACTGCGTTAGGGTGAACTTCTTTGCTAATTTTAATGATTTCTTTAGCAGAATTATACAGCCTTGTAGGAGCAGTTACACCGACAACATCAGGTTTACGTTTAACTATTTCACGTTTGTAATCATCATAAGTATATCTAGTCGCCTGACAATCGATAACGTCTACGCTGAAATTGTTTTTTTCCAGTACAGCCGCCAAATAACCTATACCTAATGGTGGAAACGGAGGATGCTGATGAGGTCGGGTTCGATATGGTGGATTTACAAGAGTTACATGAAGACCCATTTTTTTCTCTTCCTTACCGCTACTATGCTTATCGCAAATACAGAACACAAAATGTTTAAAGTTTTCGAAAAAACCATTTTGAATTTTGAATGACTATTTTGCATAAGAAACACTACAGAGGTAACCCCCAAAGCCATGGCAAACAAAGACCAACTATAACTATAATGGGTACTAGTATAAGTATACATAACACAATTGATACGTCACGCACTTTTAGGGATTTCAAAATTTTATCAGGAGTTATTACGTCTAAGGGGTCACCAAGAGTGTATTTCCCAGGTTTTTCAAGTTGTATATGTAAAGCACCAGCAATTGCCGCCATTTGCCAACCATGATTTCGACTTTGAACACGTTTATGGTCTCGTTTAGCAACCTTCCAAGCACTTTTGTAATCATATCCTAAAATTGCAGCAGAAATAATCATAAGCACAGCAGTGAATCGTGACGGTATATAATTAACAATGTTATCAAGATTTGCCGAAAACCAACCGGTATTAATGTGTTCTTTATCTTTGTAGCCAACCATACCATCGAGAGTATTTATAGCACGAAAAGCTACAGCACCGGGTAAACCAAAAAATGCGTAATAAATAAAAGGGGATAGTTTAAAGTCCGTAAGATTTTCAACCATCGACTCGATTACGGCTGAGCTTATTTGTGGACCAGAAAGATCTGTTGCATCACGACGACTAAAATGTGCATATTTTTTTGCTTCAACAAGGTCATTTGCTTCAAGAGCTTTGACAACTGCAACTGCGCCATCGGTTTCAAGTTTTATACATATTGTAAGTTTGAATAGCACTAATGCTACAATCAGGTATGTAATAGCCCCGAAAAAAATATAGATGTAAC
>JAIRJY010000019.1 GCA_031260365.1 Nitrososphaerota archaeon
CGAACTTGCTTTTCTAACTCAAGCGGAGTGTAATTAGTAGGTAAACCATCATTAGAACTCGTTTGATCAATTGACGACGTCACTTTATCATCCCATATCGCAAACTATACAAAATAGTCTAATAAAAACTTTAAATCCTCAAATAGTTACCTACTTAGTTAGTGTAGAACATGGCAGGTAAAGTAACTGGTATTATCTTAAGTGTTGCTATCTCCGTGATAGTGTTAATTGCTATTGTTTGTCTACTAGTTTATGGTGAAAATGCGCCTGATGTAGTGGTTCGTGATAATAACGTACAAGTTAAATGCATGTACGGATTAACCATAGACTTTTTCGATATTACCCAAATATCTCTTATAGATGAAAGTATGAGTGACATTGGTGTTGGTAGACGAGTTAACGGCTATGGTGGTTTTGGAGGAACTCTAAAAGGACATTTCAAATCAGATGATCTTGGAGAAACTTTACTTTTTGTCGACTCAAATTCAGCTCCTACAATACGCATTGAACGCAACAACGAAAAAGACATCTACATAAGCTTTAACAACAGCGAAGAAACCGTGCTGCTTTTTAATAAGTTAACTACAGCGGCAACACAAAACATGTCCTATAAAGATCAAACAACCGATATAACACTACAAAGAACAGGTTTGATTACATAACTTTAAAAAAATTGCAGGCTCACCACGTTATGTGAGTTGCAAGACGTTTTTGGTGTCATTGTTAAGAAAAGTCATTATGTATTATGTTTCTATGAACAAAACGAACTGTAATGTCTTAGAAGAAACGTATTTTGGTACAATTAATGGATGCAAATTGAAGTAGTGGTTGTTGTAATAGACCTATTGCGTTTTTTCGATGCCTTCTCCTTTCAGTATAAACGTGCAAACAACCGCTTCATTAGCACAACGCTTTACGCTATACAGAATTCACCCGACAAACCTCTTCTGTGGCGTTCGTAAAAGTCGAGCTGACTTTGTTTTTTTATGTTGTATTTATGTATGTTTGCGTGTCTACGGTACATGTGTATTTTATGTTTTCACATTTTTTAAAGGATGGTGGCAAGTCGTTTTTTATGGCTAGGTTTATTAATTCATGTTTCCAAGTTATTGATTATGGAGGAGATAAAAAATCAAAAATTTTAGAAATAAAACTTTTTCTCTATTCATTGCGTTTCTGTTGCTAACTTCAACTATCGCATTGTTAACTAGAACTGAATCAGTTGATGCACAGCAAACTGCTAATCAAAACATTAAGACACAAGTGTATCTTAATGTTCGACCTACTACGACAGGTGTAGGGCAAGAGCTTTTAATTAATTTATGGTCTTCGCCTGCACCTGGTGCACATCGAATGTATCACAATATGACAGTGATTATAACAAAACCTGATGGTTCAAAGCTTGAATACACGATGGATACTTATGTTGCTGATGGTACAATGTGGATGCCCTGGACTTGTGATCAAGTTGGCGAATGGTTCTTTGATCTTTATTACCCTGGTGAATATTTCCCTGCTGGAGTATATGTTGATGGCGTGCACTATGAACCAGGTCAAGTACTGCCACCGGGAAGTCCTGGTGCATATACTGGTCCTTCCGCGACTTATACTGCTGGAGCTACGACTACACGTTCTTCTGCAAGAACAGTAAAAGTGACTGTGCAAGAAGAGATAATTCCATCATGGCCTGAAGCGCCTTTGCCAACGGACTACTGGACAAGACCAGTTGATGAAATAAACCGTGAATGGTGGCCTATTTTAGGAAACTATCCATGGTTTGGCGATAATGAAAAAGACCAAAATTGGAACAGTTACTATCCTGATACAAATCCAACTTATAATTCTGCATACGCTTTTACTCCTTGGGTTACAGGACCTCAATCTGCACATGTTGTTTGGAAACGTGAATACAATATGGGTGGTCTTATGGGCGGCGATTTAGGTGGCGCATCTAGCGTAGTTTGGCAGGACTGGTACAATAGACCCACTATAATTTTGGGTGGAAAAGGCTACCAAGTTGTTCCAAAACCTGCAACAGATGGTCCGGAGAGGCAATCATGGTGGCAATGCTATGATATACGTACTGGCGAAATTTTCTGGGAAAGACCATTGTATCCTGGAGAAGTAGAGCCTACACTTATTGAATACGGTGTTTCTTCAACGCCTGTTCCAAATGTTTTAGATAAACCAACTGAACCCATTATCATGTCAATAAGTGGTGGACGCTTAATGAAATACGATCCTGTGCAAGGGTACCTGAGGCTTAATGTTTCTATTGCTCCAATGACTGGTAGTGGTGGAACATATTACACGAATGGTTATGTGTTAGGTGTTCAGGATCTTGGTGCTAGTGCTGGTGCTGAAAGATATCGTTTAATCAACTGGACAACATTGGGTTCCGCAACTAACTTTGCTGATCGTGTACAGAGTAACACCACATATGCACGTAGTGCTTTACCTTCTGCTGCATTAATTGATTGGAATGTGGGAATAGGTTGTACATTATCAAGTGTAAATGAAGGTGGAATATACATTGGACAGAACATAACCGCTTTTGATTTGTATACTGGTAAACAACTTTGGAACAAATATATCGATGAACCACAATACAACGGCGCAACTCAAGTGGCAGATCATGGACAAATAGCAGTATTGAGCTGTAACGGCTACTGGTTATCATTTGATTTAGAAACAGGTAAGGAAGTATGGCGAACTAGACAATTAGACTATCCATGGGACGCATCTGGTTTTGGAAGCTATGGCGTTATTACATGTTATGGCAATCTGTACTGGGTGGCTCAGACAGGTATATATGCAATTAACTGGAGCAATGGCAATATTGAATGGAAATTTGAAGTTCCCGCACCGATATTTGAAACTCCTTATGTTAATGCTGATGGTGACGCGGTTTATCCATTCC
>JAIRJY010000200.1 GCA_031260365.1 Nitrososphaerota archaeon
AGGTGTCTTGTCTTGCAAGGCTTTTGAGTGTAGAAAGCGCGGTCGCTCACCCTACTGCTAATCCTGTTCGGGTATTCTGCAGCACCGTCATGGCCTTTCCAATGCATGAACCCGGGTCCTCGTTGTATCGCCTACCCTAATATCAAACGCAAGTTACAACATATTGTGCATATGCTAAAGATTCTGGAGCAGCAGACCAAAATTTATTAGCAAGATCATTCCGTCTTCCTACACAAAGTTGCAAAAAACTGGTAGGATTTTCGTATCCTGTTGTAATGCAGGCTTTATTTTGTTTGCATCCTTCACCTCGCATCATGCTACGATAAAAGGGCATAAAAACACACATGGTGTACCAGTAATTTTTCACTGTGGTTACGTTCTTTTTCTTATCTCTATTATAATCTTTAAGCATATCTGTACGGAAAAAACAAAGCGGATTATCAAATTCAAATTGAAAACATCTATTCGCAGTGAGGTGCAGTGAAAGCTCATGAAGCAGGTTTTTATCATAATCCACAAACAACACTAAATATTTTCTAACAAAGACATACAAACCATCCTCTTTGCTCTCTTTTTCGACCCATGCTCTTAAATACTCCCTAGTTTGGCTTCTACCTTCAGCAACACAGAGCGTTGGAGAATAAGCATTCGTGTATTAACCACGACTCTATCCGAACCAATTTTTTCATTCTCCTTACCATTTTTATTGTTGTAAGGTATGGTATTCAGATAGTCCCCAACAGAATCCTTTTTCCATCTACAAATTTCGGCATTTTCGTCAGCAATCCACAGTCTCGCATTGATATTTTCGTTGGGATCGATTATGTCAATAAGCGGTTTAACAGGAGTTGCTGTAGTTTTAATGTTTACATAGTTATCAAAGTCAAATTTCATTTCAACTCGCTTTTATTATAATGAGATTTTATTTTTAACTCTAATTTACTCAAACTTCCTGTGTTATCTCATGTGTAGGCTCATAACGAAACATGTATCTTGAAACCAAAACAATGTAACAGAAAGTTCCTTCATCAGTTCCAATTGGTGCGGCAATGTCTTTGTCAAACTCAGCAAGAAGTATAACTTTACTTTTTGTTCCTGATATACATGTTGAGGCTGCCTTGTTAGATCAATGCTGTATATAGGATACATGGATTTAATACATTTTATTATCAACATAGCGAATTGAGGCCGTTTTAATGTAATTTTTTTTTATAATCTCGGAAAGCCTCATAAGCTAAAACATAATAGGTGTTATTATAATCTACGTCGAGATTTTACTCAGGGTATCTTTTTCCACCAACATCATTACACAAATTCCGAACATTTGCATGGAGAATTCGTTATTTTTCAGCTGGTCATTGGACAGATTTGTTTGGAAAACAACAAACCATAAAACGGCTAACTATTAATTATTACCGTCCAACACAGCACTTTCGTACAATGGTTAGTTTTATTGTACTTTTATTTAATCAGGGCTACATGTTTCGGCATACTGCCATCTTCAGGCCTATATAAACACTAAAATTACCCTTATAACTCCAACTGTGCAAGTTCCTATTGTTTTGATAAGTTACCTCGCATTGGGATCCCTTTGCTTAACAATATAATTGTGCTTGTACTGTAAAAACACATAAAATCTTTAAAATCATACTTCATATACCGTTATCATATAAAAGTCCCTTCATCTGCATCTGATACTAAAAATGCCGTAATCTTATTATAACCCTCCCTACGTTACACTGGTGGGCAGCTATTGTACACGTGTTTATGTGATATATACCGTGTAAAGCACTGTTAAAATCTGTTACTCGTGATCTAAATACTAAGTGGTTTGAGTAGTATATTTGTACACGTTGTAGGCCGTCTTTTGATTTCTTTCGGGGATAGTGTTCTGTTTATCACCCTTGCCGGTAATGTCCGTGGTTGATGTGATGGCTTGCTCTGATCATATTTTCCAGGTGTTGGTCGCTGTATTTTGCTTATTGCTCTGTGGTGGTTATTCTTGTTGTACTGCAAGCTCCCGACATTACCTCATGTTGTGGGATGTACAAGTATCTTACACAATGTTGTAGATATTGGGCTGTGCGTTGGACGCGTGGAATGTGACGTCCGCGTTCCTCCGGTCTGCTCCTGATTGGTTTTGACGGGCTGCTGATCTGTACAAATCGCGTTACCTATTATTGTAATTGTATGGTATTCTGACATCGTAACATGGTTATGACGAGTACTATGTTCTCGTCATGATTTTGTATATATATTGTAACGTAGCGATAGATATGGTGTGAATTGTACTTTCTTAGTTATTCAGTCGGTCCGTGTCTATGCGTAGATGTGTTGGAGTGGTTAGCGATCGTTGTCGCTGGGAAAACTGTTTGTAGGAACTTTCGACGTGGTATTTGGGATAGAAGGGGGGAAAGGGGGGGCATTCGATGCTAGGTAACGGGTGATGTATGGTGCTGCTGGGAAGTGGACGAGTCTGTATTGGCTGGGTGGATTCTTACGATTCTGGGTATATTTTAAAAATCGATTAAAAATGGGGTTATGTTTTTCTGTGTATTGTGCGTTAAGTTGTTTGCCGGAATTTGTTATTCTCTATATATGATATTACTCCAGGGTATTGACTTTGCTGCCTTTTTGCTGGTGTTCTAGTATGGTCATACACGTTTGCAATGGTTGAATTGCATATTTTTGTTCCAATGGTTGTTTTGCATATAGTGATTTCGTACCGTACGTCATGAATCTCTCTTATGATCTTTAAAACTTGTTTTGAAAGACCTCCCAGTTTGTCCGTCATATTTGTTACCGCATTCTGCGCATTCGAGCTGATATACACCGCAACTATC
>JAIRJY010000002.1 GCA_031260365.1 Nitrososphaerota archaeon
ACCATCATCGCTGCATTTAATTAACGCATGTTTTATGTTTGAGTTTATAGGTACGCTCAAAAATGTTTTAACACGGTAAGCCTGAGCTTGACACGGATTAGGTAACACGTTTATAGCCATATCCAAAATAGCTTTATGAACAGGGAGCGTGTTTTTGAGTTTTTCAATATCTTGTTGATGATAAAAAGTTATTACATCTCGAAATTTTATGGCATTTTGTTTAGCTATATCTACAGTGAAACCCCAACCATGTAATGCTGATCCAAAGGCAACATTGCCTTTCTTAGGGCTTATTTTCCATGACGCGTTGTACGGTGTTTCACAATAAACTTCTATAAGATCATTAAAACTATTAATAATGCTGTCAAGTTTTTTTTGAACTTGTTCCTCGTTGAATTGTAGCTCAGTAATTAAGCGGTCAACTTTGTTTATAAACAAGACCGGGCAGACACGCTCTTTAAGAGCTTGACGCGTAACAATTTCTGTTTGTGCCATAATACCCTCAACAGCATCTATTACTACTATTACACCATCAGTTACACGAAGTGCTCTAGTAACTTTACCCGTAAAGTCAACATGACCTGGCGTATCAACCAAGTTTATAACAAAATTTTTACCATAAAAATTTTTATAGAAAAGACTAACGCTAGTTGTTTTGATAGTAATTTTACGTTTTTGCTCTTCCTCTAGATAATCAAGTACATGAGCAGTTCCAGCCATAGAAGATGAGAGCATACCTGCACCTGCTAACAGTGAATCCGCTAAAGTAGTTTTGCCATGGTCAATATGAGCAATTATTCCAATGTTACGAATCGCTTCTTTATTACTCATTAACTTTTGAATTTGTGCAACTTGCCTAGACTGTGACATAAACATACACACATTAAAACCCTTTATGTAAAGTCCTATTAAAATTTAATATTGTAGAATCTTTTTATTTTATTGACAAGAGGAAAACAATGAAATCGTCTGTTAAATTATCAGTTGAAAATTTAACTGAAGAACCCTATGCAACCATTCTTTGTTACCCCCATACAAAGCCTTTGGAAGTAGCAAACAGAATCTTGGAATTAAAAGAACTCGGAGTCCAAATGGTAGAGTTCACGGGCAGCGGTTCAGCAGCAAATGTATCTGTAATAGGTAAAGGCTATACGGGTATTGTAATTATTGCACATACTAACAGCGAACAGTTAGCACTTAAAATACGTCGAATTGACAGTGGTCGAGAAAATTTTTTTCACGAAGCAGAAATGCTACAAAAGGCAAACAATGTTGCTGTAGGTCCTAGAATCTTGGCGGGGTCTAAAAATTTTTTGCTTTCTCAATTTGTTGATGGCGATTTTTTGACGAAATGGTTAAACGATAACAAAGATACAGAAAATTTTTGTAGAGTTATACGTGATGTTTTAGAACAGTGTTGGCGACTTGACATGGTAGGATTGGATCATGGGGAATTGAGTAAGGCCCCTCGACATTTGCTTATGGATAAGTTGGACAAACCATTTATTGTGGATTTTGAAACAGCTAGTATACAACGTAGAGTTGCAAATGTCACCTCAGTATGTCAACATTTTTTTGTTGGAGATAGTTTTGTGTCAAAATTGGTATGGGAAACTTTGGGGAAAAAAAGCAGAAGTCAAATAGTTAATGCGTTGCAAAATTATAAAAAAGATAAATCGAGACAAAATTTTGAAACAATACTGCAAATATGTCTTTAACAAACATGTCAAGTTACATCCGTTATCATTATTAGACTTCTTGCCTAAAAATTATGGAAAACAAAATTTGTATCTTGTTGGTATATCATACATTTCAAAAACTAATTGACAAATTCAATTTACCCATAAACTCGTATGCCCTCTGCAGACGCATACACAAACTGGTTTTAACATTTTCAAAAAATAACACGCCTAACACCGTTATCCATCAAAACTTTTCATCCAAATAACCACCTACTATGTCTCAAACTTCAACCAAACATCACCTACAAAATCAACATACAAAAACACTTATTTCTTTTCATAAGAAGTTTAATGTTGTTGCTGTGAAAGTTTTTTTACTGGTTCTGGGCTAACATGTTTGCGCCTTTTTTACTATTATTTTTAGTAGACGACCTCTGTGTTCAATGGTGTTTTCTGTTCCATTTTTGTCTTTTGTAGTAATGTCTATAAGCTTTAGCTAATATAACAAATTTGCAGATATATACCGTAAGAGGTTGCTAGTATGAATATGATTGTTAAATCCTTGTTTGGTTTACGTGGTCTCTTTGGTAGAAAGGCTTTGATTTTTGTTTCTTTAATATTCATGGTAACCCTAGTTTCTTCTTGTTGTGTTTCTATGTTTGCTGAAGTATCTCCATTTGTGTTTGGAGCGTCTGATAAAATAGTTAGTAGTGAAATTGAACTGAAAAATGTTGTTAATAACTCTGCAGAGCCTATAGTTATCGTGCTTGATAAAGACATCACACTAACAGAAACCCTTGTTATTCCCATAAACAAAGACATCACATTAACAAGCAACAACAACTTCGGTAAATTTTTTAAATTAACTGGTGCAAATGGTCAAGCTACCATTGCAGTTAATGACGGTGGAGTGTTGGTACTTGCTGGCATTATTGTAACTCATCGTTCAGGTTCTACTGGTCGAGGGGTAACAATTAATTCTGGAGGTAAACTCACAATGTCCACTGGTATAATCGCTGGCAACAATATGCCAAACGAAAGCTTGGGCGATACAACTCGTGAGGATGGAGGAGGCGTATACACCTCAGGTGATTTTAGTATGTCAGGTGGGAAAATTTCTGATAACACAGCGGCGCATGGTGGAGGTGTGCATGTGGATTATTGTGGTTCTTTTAGGTTATCTGGTGGTGAGATTATCAACAATAAAGCCCACTATACAGGTGCTGGTGTACAAGTGGCACTCCATACACGTTTGGATAGTTCAGGCTATTTTAGTATGTCAGGTTATTTTAGTATGACGGGCGGTGTGATTTCTCACAATACAGCTCAAGTTTATGGTGGTGGCGTGGCCAACTGGGGCACTTTTGACATGTCAGGCGGTCTGATTGCTAACAATGCTGGACCACAAGGTGGTGGCGTACATGTGATGCATGGCTCTTTTAGTATGTCTAATGGCATGATTGCTAATAACACAGCCAGTGAAGGTGGGGGCGTGTATCAGTTTTTTGAGTGTAACTTTAGTATGTCGGGTGGCGAGATTTCAAATAACAAAGCTACTGACGGGGGCGGTGTGTACATTTATAGTGATTTCGTCATGTCTGGTGGTGAACTTTCGGGCAACAAAGCATCAAATAGTGGGGGTGGTGTGTATGTTGGAAATGGTGTTTTTAGTTTGATGGGCGGTAAGCTTTCAGATAACACCGCAAGATTTGGCAACAATGTGTATCCAACTGATGGTGCTGATGTGTACCCTGATAATGGTAATGAGTGGTTATATAGTGATGTCTATAGTTTGGGTGTTGTGGTGGGTATCTGTGTGGGTGTTGTTGCGGTGGGTGTTGTTTTATTTATTTCAAAAAGATGTGTGGGTAAATTAGAGGAAAAATAGTCAATCAAAATGATAGCCAAGTTATGCGTTGACTATATTTTTCTATATCAGTATTTGTTAAAAATAGACATTAGATCTCTTGTAAAAATATGTTAATCTTTTCAAGGCTGCAAAGGGTCACAAAGTGAACATCTTTTACATTCCATCATACTAGTAGTGTATCATGAAAAAAGTAGCATAAATTATGAGTTTTGCAAGAAGTCTAATGTGTAAAAATTGTTGTATGTCTGGAGTAGTGCATTTAGACTAATTCTTCACAGTTAAATTGTATTTTCAAATTTCTGTATCCATTTTCTATTTTTAAGGTGTTACATGTTTTGTGTTTGTTGTAATGTTATGCTAGTTTTTTGGTCATTACGTATGCGTCTTCGCCGTCAGAGTAGTATCCGTTTATGGTTCGACTGATTTCGAAGTCTAGTTTTTTGTATAGGGAAATTGCTGGTTCGTTGGTTACTCTTACTTCGAGAAAGGCTT
>JAIRJY010000031.1 GCA_031260365.1 Nitrososphaerota archaeon
TCTGTTTATCAAAAATAAAAAAAGGGGAAAACGGGAGATTTCGCCTAACCGAACATAAACTTTTAATAATTGGGTGACTGATGTCTTTACAAATTTCATATTTGATAGTTAAAAGAGGAAGTAATGTATGAGCAAATCTGATAAACCCCACTTAAATTTTATCATTATGGGGCACGTTGACAATGGCAAATCAACAACTACAGGACACTTACTGTATCTAGCAGGTGTCATCGATCAAAGAACAATTGATGCATATCAAGCAGAAGCAGAAAAAATGGGAAAAGGCACATTCCATTTCGCGTGGGTTCTTGACAACTTAAAAGAAGAACGAGAACGCGGTGTCACAATCGACCTTCGATTCCTGCAGTTCCCAACCAAAAAATACAACATGACAGTTATCGATGCGCCAGGACACAGAGACTTTATTAAAAACATGATTACAGGCGCAAGCCAAGCTGACGCTGCAATCCTTTTCAGCTCAGCTAAAAAAGGTGAATTCGAAGCAGGCATAGGTGCTGGTGGTCAAACACGGGAACACGCGTTCCTGTCATTCACATTGGGTATACGCCAGTTGATCGTAGCAATTAACAAAATGGACGATTCAACAGTTAACTGGAGCAAAGAGCGTTATGAAGAAATGAAAAATGAAATCTCACGAATGCTCCGTATGGTCGGCTACAAGATTGAGAAAATTCATTTCGTACCAGTTTCAGGATTGAAAGGCGACAACCTTGCAACAAAAAGTCCAAACATGCCTTGGTACACTGGTCCAACTATAATGGAAGCACTTGACGAATTAGAACTTCCACCAAAACCAACAACAAAACCACTCCGTGTTCCAATACAAGACGTTTACACAATCACAGGTATTGGCACAGTCCCAGTGGGCAGAATAGAAACAGGCGTTCTTAAACCAGGTGCAAACATTATCTTTATGCCATCCAACAAGACTGCTGAAGTCAAATCCATAGAAATGCACCATTCTAGCATCCCAATAGCTGAACCAGGAGACAATGTTGGTATCAACGTTAGAGGTATCGCGAAGAACGATGTCCACCGTGGAGATGTTGCCGGTCCAGTTGACAATCCACCAACAGTTGCAAAAGAATTCATAGGACAAATAATCGTTATCTATCACCCAACAGCAATAGCTGCCGGATACACACCAGTACTTCATTACCACACAGGTCAAATCGCCGTCAAATTCGTTGAGTTAATCAAAAAAATCGATCCAAGAACAGGACAAGTATCCGAAGAACATCCAAGCTTCCTAAAAACAGGAGATGCCGCTTGGGTACGCATGGAACCACTACATCCAATTGCAATTGAAGCATTCACAGAGTTCCCAGAGCTCGGTAGATTTGCAATCAGAGACATGGGTACAACTGTAGCAGCAGGCGCAGTCAAAGAAGTAACCAAAAAGGGTCTCTAACCCTTTCTTTAAATTTTTTTAAACAACATTTTAGCAATAAACAATTAATTCTAATATACACTAACACATTTTCTAAAGGTTCAATTTTGGTACATCATTTTTTGTACTTCATAAAAATGGTTGAATCGTTTAGTTAGAAGCGTAACTAAATAAAGTGCAAGCATGGTTAAAGAGTGATGCATAATGTCAGGTGTAGAGTCGCTTGTTCCGTTTATTGGCGAGAAAAAGAAAGGTGAAGAACCGACAATAATTATTGACAGTCGCGAAGCTAGCAGTGCACAAAAAGTTGTTAAAGAACTTGTTGAAAAAGGGGTTACAATTAAAACTCAAATGCTTGATAAAGGCGACTATGTCGTTTCCGATCAATGTGCTGTAGAACGGAAAACTGTTAATGATTTTGTATACACTTTAACGCGGCGATACTTGTTTGAACAAATTTTTTCAATAAAAAACGTTTACCCTAAAACTTTACTTGTTCTTGAAGGTTATCTACCTGCAATCTACAAATACAGTAGAATTCAACCCCAAGCCGTCTGGGGAGCCATGTTTAACTTGGCAAAAAACGGAATAGCAATAGTTAACACTGGTTCCCATAAAGAAACCGCTGACTTTCTCTATGTCATTGCAAAACAGGAACAAATAATTGAAAAACGCAGTATCCTCGTACATGCTAATAAAAAATGTGATACATTAGCCGATGCACAAATTTATTTTATAGCCAGTTTACCTGGAATCGGTAGAGAAAAAGCCGTTGCATTATTAGACGCGTATAAATCACCTGTTGAAGCACTAATGCATATAGACCAGTGGGCTAAAACTGTTAATGGCTTAGGTCCTGTTATAACAAACAAGGTAAAAGAAGTTATATCTACACAATTTGAAATTTCTAAACAACAAAAGGACTGTAAACCAGAAGAAACCTCTGAAGGGTGTTCTAGCCAATCAAAACTACCTTAATAAGTGTGTTTCAGTTTGTCGTTTAAAATAAAGTATTTTCCGTAATTGCTGGTTGTTATGTAAAAATACGCTAATGTAAATTCACTTTGCTATAATACATAACCTATATTAACTGTACAGTTTATAGCTGTGTTAAATTTAAAAGGCAAAAATGTTA
>JAIRJY010000100.1 GCA_031260365.1 Nitrososphaerota archaeon
AGTAAAAATCCTTTGCAAAATTTTAGTGGTGAACTTGGTTTGAGTGGTAAAGAGTGGGTGCAGCCTATCCAAAATGAGGCGGAGGCGTTGGAGGCTTTGACTGATGATGTTACAAAAACTGTGTATCATGTTACTTATAGTGAGGAGAAAGAGGATGAGATAATTTGTACGTGTGGTAAATCTGTTAAACAAGCTTGTCCTGAGCATGTGGAGGAATGGAATTATAAATATACCCGGGGCAGTAAGAAAGCTGGTGATGCTGTTCCTTTTCTTATTCTTGAATATGCCACAAAATTTGCGAGATTAGAAACAGCACTCTTAGAAGCTAACGAGAGAATTGTAGTGTTAGAGAAAAAATTGGTGACACGTAAAGGGGGGAATTAAACATGGAAAATACAGCTACTAAACAGGCAGTAGTGTTGTCGGTTGAGGTTCAGCAGGCTTTAGGTAAGCTTAATGTGCGTATGGCGGATTTGATGGAACAAATAAACCTTGTCATTAAAACATTGGTAGATGAAAACATGGCTCTACAAACAAAACTCGACAGCATGCAAGTACCACAGCAGCAGAATGATGGACTTAAAAAATAGTGGAGCTTGTTATATTCACGATTTACGTAACACCTTTTTTATAGTAACAATTATATCAAACAGCCTATTTACGTGGGGTTGATGATGGTGAGTGCGGATTTGGGTAAAAGGTTTGTGTTAATATTGGTATTTGTGTTAGTTTTTTCTGGGGTGTTGTTGGTTGAGTTTTGTGTGGCTCCTGTAACTATGCCTGCAAATCTTAGTCCTGCACCAGAAATTGTTTCAGTAGAAATACATAGCAACCCTTGGGTTAGTACATCAGAATATTCTACTGATCCTTATACAGGAGAAAAACAGAAAATATCGACCGATTACACCCTGTCACGAGGGAATATATCAATAACAATTAAAAACCGTTCATTCACACCATATACTGATGAAAACGGAAATCACTTTAACGCGTATTATATCATTTGGTGGAAGATACCCTCTGACGACGATTTTGTCATGTGGTGTAGTCGTTCTTTATATCAATCAGATTCTACTTATACAAGTTATACTCTTTCATATGGTGTAGAGGGTATTCTTCCAATAAGTGAAGAGTATCGTGATGGTGGTCAGGTAATGGATTTTCGTGTTCAAGCAGTTATAGGCTATTTTAATCAGGGTATTGTTTATGAGGGTGAAGGCAGTGCATTTAGTGAATTCTCAATTACCATACCTAACTCAGATAAAGCTGACACATCAACACCTGGCATATCCTTAACATCTAGTATGCCCTCAGCTTCAAACACAAATCAGTCACAGAGTGCTTCGCAGCAAAAACATTCCCATTTTGATATAGTTATTGTTAGGGTTTTTGTTGCGTTATGTGTTCTTGTGGTTCTAATAACTATTTTTGCTTTTCTTTTTAAACAGAGAAAAACTAAACCAGCTATAACCCAAACTTAATCGTGTAGCTGTGATTTTGTTGCATAATTGTAGTGAAACGCTTTTTCTTTTTAGTTATGTTAGTTTAGGGTTTTCTTGGTGAACAGTTTTTAGTTGTTTGTGCATGTTATGTATAGGTAGTATTTAATTGGGTATAATTGGCTGGTGGAGTGAAGGGGTTCGTCGTAACGTTTGAATCCTGTAAAACTGGATACTGTTTACCCTTTAGTATTAACACGCTGCATTGGTGGCGCTGGTGGTTTTTTTCGCACCTTCACAGGCACAAGTTTTTGTGTTTGTGTTTGCTGCATTGCTGGGCTTCCTTTATTTCTGGTATTGCACTTTTTGGTATCCACATGTCTAAGTCGTTAACGGTTTCGTATGGGTGACGTTGTAGGCGTAAGAGCAGTGCTTTGTCGGTCTTGTGTACTATGGTTGCTAACATGTAGCCACGCAGTGGACCACGTGTGAAACAGAACTTATCTGCAATCTGCTGATTATTGTTGTACCACCATTCTGCTGCGGCTACCAAATGTAAGCCCAGCTCTTTCTGCTCATGGGTATAGCCATAGAACTCTAAAGCGTCAACCGTTTCGCTTTGGGTTAGGTAGCCATAGTCAGCTAAAGTCTTCTTAGGATTTACATGAATAATTGTACTCAGCTATTATGTCTAATGCGAATTTGTCTGCGTTTTTTTCTGTTCCTTTGTGGATTTTGTCTGCGTTTTTGCTTCTTAGATGGTGATAGAATTCGTGTAAAATTATGAAGGGGTTGTTTAGTAGGTCGCTGTTTAGTATGCTGATTGTTTCCGTTTTTGCTGTGTAGCAACCGTATGCTGTTGTTTTGTGACCTTTGGGTAGACCTATTTTTAGTTTTGGAGTGTTTGTTTTGTATTGTTTTGCGAGTAGCACTAGTGCATCTTCTGTTTTGCTGTCGAGAATTAGTTGAACTATATTGGCTTTTGTGTTGTTCATTTTTTTGAATTACTGTGTGCGTTTTATTAAGTGTGTCGGTTTTTTGCAGCAGTTCTAAATAGTTTTTGTTTTATTTTCTTTTACATGATTTTGGAGAATAATGTGAAGATATGAAACTTTTAAAAAACAAATTTTTGGCTTCGGTGACAACTGTTTTGCATTTGTATTTTGTTGTTTCTTTGTTTGCTGATATTGATACTGTTAATGAGCCGGATCGTGAGTTTGTTTATGAATATCTCTTAAACTTTAATTTTAAAAAATGCACTAAACCTTAGAAATAGTGCTAATA
>JAIRJY010000102.1 GCA_031260365.1 Nitrososphaerota archaeon
CATTAATTAAGGCGTGATTTGTGGTTATTTGATTTTGTTGGACATTACTAAATTCCGTAATGCTATTACTATTTTCCGTAATATTAAGCCCTGCATTTTGAAGTAGTAACATCGCTTCACATAATTGACCTCTTTTAACATTAATGCGATGACGCAATACGCATGCGTACGCTGTGTCAAACTTTTCAGGCGATTTAAGATATTCTAATTCCACTTTGCTGAACATGGCTTTTCATCTATAGGTATTTACGTATTTTCATATTTAAGTTTTACCGTATAAAATATAACATGTAACATAAGGTAAAATTTATAACGGACTATGCCTTAAGTAAGCTAAAGGTAAGTAACATGCGAGACGCGATAGGTAAATTGGTAGATGGTCCCAAAAGCCGAACAGGCATACTATACATTCCGTCAAATTTAATGATAGATTCAGCATTTCCGTTCCAAGCACCAACACAAGTTAAAATAACCATTGAAGGCGACAAACTAATCGTCACAAAAGACGAAACTACTAAAAAGTAAGCAGATTAAACGATGATTTTTGGCTAATGGGTTACCTTGCGTCTTTTTGTATTGTGTAACGGTGCCCCTTAGTAAAAAGGGGTTGAAACAAAAAGGGCATATATTGAAGCGAACTGGGTTAGGTTGTTTGTTTGTGACGTTTTCCATATTGGGCACAAAAAAAACAGTGTTGAGTACTGTTGGAACGTCATAGTATGGACAGACTTCAGTTTTAAGATTATCGTTGATTGATTAGACAAAGCTACGTAGCTGCAGGTAGATAGCAACTGTGTGATAGCCTATTTGAATTTGTTTTAAGTGTGAAAAAAAGCACTGCCAAAATCATAAACGTGACCGATACAACAAAAGAACTACAAATACTCGAGACCAAAAACCAATCAGCAAACTCACTTTGAATTGCTCTAACACTGACAATTGGATATAGTATTACACTGATGTATGCCCCTATGTAGAGCACAAATGTTACTATGGCACCAATGAACACCGCTATGCCTACTGTGCGAAATAATCGTTTGCCCGAACGGTCTGCTAACTCATTAAAAGATTGCCTAAAACATATTGCCATCATCAGTATAAACGCATATGATACCACATTCGTCAATAGGACAAGTGGTGCACGACCAAACCACTGCATAGCAAGCGCGTATGGGGTATCGTTGGGTAGGGCTAAAATAATGGGATAATGCTGTCATTAACATTAAGGGCAGTACAACATAGCAAATTATACCAAAAATCGCTCCAGCACATATTTTTTTGTAGATTTTATACTCTTTGTAGTGTTCAGCTAAACCTTTCATGCCGATGAGAATAGATGCCATACCACATATACCTATGATGCAACTGATGAATAGAAAAGGAAGGAGATGCCCGACCGTGAAAACTGAGCAGAGGAGAAAGCTTAGACATAGCAGTAGTGAACCGATTCCAGCTAAAAGTTTACTTGTTGCGAAATTACCCATTTTTGTTTTCCAAGTGAGTTATACGTGTGACTTGATAAAAACGTTTGCAGACGAACTTACCACTCAACAATAGTCCGTAAGTGGCTTGAAAGGGACAAACAGATTATGGAAAAACACAAATGTTGCAAACTATGGCTGTTGTTGAAGTCTTATTTAGTTTGTGGATTACAAGGGCATGGTAAAAACTGTTGTTAAACTGTAGCTTAGCAGAGTTGCTCTTTTGTCTGAGAAAAATTTGAGACGGTAAGTGAAAAATGGTTTTGTACCGTTTGACATGTAGTTACAAGATTCTTCATGATTAGATTGATAACGATGTAGAAAAAGTGGTTGATTAATAATTGCTGTCGCCCGTTCACCGCGAAAACAGCGTACAGCGCAAACACACACAAATCCACGCCAAACACTGCAAACACAGCAATGGGGTATCACGAATTGGGGAGGATAGGGAGACAGAGTGAACAGACGTGGTTAAGCTAGTTTTTAGATCATTTATAAAACATACATACAACTGTTTTTCCACTGTCTCTATACCACCTGATTCGTGTTACACCTTTGGCTAGTCTATGGATTACACGTGAGGGGTAAATTCCTTTTTAATTATGCACTGGTAGGTGCGCGCTTTTTTGCGCGATATTTTTAGGTGTCGTAACACGTAGTGTTGTTAGAATTTTAATCATAGTTAAGCCAAATATGCGTAAAAGAGAATCTTTAAAAGAAACGCCAATAAATGGTAATTATCGTTGGTATGGTTTGAATAACATGGATGACAAAACAACTTTTCCAAAATTGTCCGAAAAAACTTGGTGGATTCTAAGGAATAAATTCAAAACATCTATGCCTACAGCTATAACTAATGGTTATGTGAAAACGTTGCTAACGTTAAGCAACGATATTTCGGCTAATAGTAACGTTATTTTACCAATGAAACATCTCGGGTTGATAGATAATGAAAACAAGCCAACACAATTAGCAAATGATTGGCGAATTGATGAAAAGTATAGTTCTGTGTGTGACACAATTGTTAAAACAGTATATCCACAAGAACTATTGGATTTATTTCCCGATACAACTGTAGATAAAAAGTCAGCAACAAACTGGTTCATGGAACATCGCGTGGGAAAAGCCGCTGCGGGTCAGATGA
>JAIRJY010000142.1 GCA_031260365.1 Nitrososphaerota archaeon
TCCAGTATAGCACTGAGGTGGCTGAGTGTTAAAAACACCTAGGCGAAACTTGCGGTCCATACTTTCTACTTCTGTAAAGCAGTTTTTATGTTTACTGTTCCACACCCATAATATTTAACACTTATTAAAACTGGTACTAAATCATAATAATACCGTCCAAAAAAACATATCACCATTTGGATGTTTCTAAGAGTAAAGTTGCGTCATAATGTGGATTCTGTATGTGATAGTGACTTAGTGTATGTGTATAAGCTACTCCTGTGAAGGAGAGTATCGTATACATCTTTTGTTCTGCGCGTGGCGTGTTGTCTCGTGTTGGGTTTGTGTTATTTGGTTTGACACTTGTGCAATGTGTGATTGGTTAGTTTGCTAAAATTATATGTACGTACTTGTTAAAATGTTGGTATCCTAAATGTTAGAAATGTAAACGCCGCTTTACATTGAGAAAAAATGCTTAATCCACCGTAACAAACCCTAAGCAGTTCTCCCCTGGTTCATTGTATTTTTGCATTACAAAATATTCTCAACCAATTCTGATGATGAAACAGAACTAAATATTGTTACAAATAGTCCGTTTATGAAAAAGAAAGAAGTCAAACAATATGTTTTTGTTATATTTAATTTGTAGCCATACTTTGACTGTTTCTTGAGAGTTTTTTTGCGATTTTTATTATTTCATACCACAGTACAGATGAGGCTGCTATGCCTAAGGCTACTAGTATTTGTGTTATTGATAGCGGAGCAAGCCTTAGAAAACTGTTTAGAGGGCTGTATAACATGACAAGTAGACCTATTATAGTAAGGATATTTGCTGTCCACATAATTTTGTCTTTAGATAAACGCTTAATTGAAGTGAAAACATTATCCGTGTTAGAGCTGTTGACATGTACTAAGAACATGTTGGCAATTATGATAACTGCAATACCCATAGAGCGTGCTACAAGAGCGTTATCAGGATTTTGGTTTAACATGAAATAATAAATTCCAAATGATGCGACAAATATGGTTATTCCTTGTATGAAACTTTTCGTTAATGTTTTTGTGTTTAACAGTTTTTCTTGTGGATTTCGTGGCTGTCGGTTCATGATATCTGATTCTGCAGGTTGCCGTTCTAGTACAATAGAGCAAGTTGGGTCTATAATTAGTTCAAGTAGCACGATATGCAATGGGAGCAGTAACAAACTTGTAGATGATATGCCTAATAGTGGAGCAAATAAGGCGGCTAGGGCAATTGGTATGTGTATGGTAAAAACGTAGTTTACAGCTTTGCGGATGTTGTCATAAATTCGTCGTCCATCTTTTACTGTATCTACGATGGTAACAAAATTATCGTTCATAAGAATTATGTCAGCTGCTTCACGAGATACTTCGCTTCCGCGTTTACCCATAGCTATACCTATGTCAGCATATTTTAATGCTGGAGCGTCATTTACGCCGTCACCTGTCATTGCAACAATTTCGCCACTATCTTTGAAAGCTTTAACGATACGCAGTTTATGTTCAGGTGTAACTCGAGAAAAAATGTTAACAAGTTTAATGCTCTCACGTAGATCATCATCAGACATTTTTTCAATCATATTACCTGTGATTATGTTGTCAAAATTTTTTATGCCAACGTTTTTTGCAATCGCTGCGGCAGTTATTCCATTATCACCTGTAACCATGACAACGCGGATACCTGCTTTGTTGCAGAGAGCGATATCGTTTTTGACAGTCTCACGTGGAGGATCAACAAGACCGATTAATCCACAAAATGTTAAAGAGCATTCTGTGATGTTTTTAGGTACATCTAATTCGCTATTCAAAGTTCCCGCTGCTACAGCTATAACTCGTAAACCCTGCAGACTCATCTCGTAAATTTTGTTCTCCACTAAAACGCGTTTATCATTGGGTAAGTTACAAATAGTTAATATTTGCTCAGGTGAACCTTTAGCGGCTATAATTATTTTGCCATCATGGTGCCAAATGTGTCCCATCATATTGAGTTCATGTGTAAAAGCGTACTCGGCAACTAAATTATCACCGAAAAGATGTGCCTTATTAATACCCAGCTTTTCGCAGTAGTCAAGCATAGCTTTTTCCATAGGATCATAAGCACTAGTTTCACAAGCAAGACCCATCATTTCAGTAAGATGTTTTTTATCATCATCAACTGCCCATACATTTTGTACGGTCATTTGATTCGTTGTAAGAGTACCCGTTTTATCAACACATAACACCGATACTGCACCAAGCGTTTCAACAGATGAAAGTTTACGCACCAAAGACTCTTTCTTAGCCAAACGCCATGCGCCCATAGAAAGAAACACCACTAAAATAACAGGAAACTCTTCAGGTATCATAGACATAGCTATTATAACGCCTGAAAGTATGCTACCAATAAGTCTATCTTGAAACAGATAACTAGAGAGATCAAACCATGTCACAATACTAACTAGTGCAAATAAAACAGCAGCAATACCAGCACATAACTTAACAAGACTGCCTATCTGTTTTTGAAGAGGAGACTTTTCTTTTGACACCTCAGAAACATTAACACCAATTTTGCCATACTGCGTAGCCTTGCCAATTTTTTCAACACATACAACAGCAGACCCATGGATCACGTGTGTCCCAGCATAACAGTAATCCTTACGCCAATAATCAGATAATTTGCCAGAAGATTCCGTGGGAACCTTCCAAACCCCTTCAGCTTCACCAGTCAAAGAAGATTCATCAACACATAAATCATTGCAACGGACTACAAAACCATCAGCAGGAATTTTTACACCTTCACAAATCAGCATAATATCGCCAGGAACAAGATCAACACTTGTTATTTGCACTTCTTTTCCATCACGTATGACTTGAATGCGAGGTGCAGAGAGGTCTTTTAACGCGTTTAATGTTTTATCAGTTTTCCATTCTTGAATAACATCAATTCCAATAATAACTATAATAGAAATGAGCATAACTAACCCGTCACGCGGTTCACCAAGAATAAAATAAATAACAGCAGCAACAATTAGCAACAAAAACATTGGCTCACAGACAGATCGCATTGCTTTTTTTGCAAAGTTTTCTGTTTTTTGTGAAGAAAACTCGTTTTTACCATACTTTAACTGTAGATTTTTGAATTCATGGGTAGTTAAACCACCAGAGTCAAGTTTACATCCCGCCATATTGACAACCGTTATGAGACCCTTTTTAAGGGTGTTTTTGAACAACTAAATGTTGACATATCAATTTGCAACCAATAACAGTGGGCAGATAAAAACGCATATGGTACTCTAACAAAAAATTTTACATATGCACATCTATTTACGCACTATTCACGGTGGTGTCATAAATTAAGTGGAGCAAAGTGTTTCTATGGAAGGCAAAAATGGTTAATTCAACAATATTTTGGTGTAAGATGAGCTTGATACCACAAAAAATTTCTGGCTAACAGATTATACACATTAAAATGCTTCGTGTCAACATCAACAAAACAGTATTATCTATTGGATATATATGGATATTGTCAAATTTTTGAACACAAAAACGTTTGATACATTTTTATGATGTTCCGTTAAATTTATTAATTTAACGCTTATTAACTGTTTTGTCTAATGGAGGTATACAAAAATTAAAATTTTTAAAAATAAGACAATATTTTCAGTAATATCAGTATTATTGATATTGTCATTTGCTGCAACTACAATTACAGTGCCGAACACAAATGCACAAACAGGTAACTTAACAGAGATAGCTACTTTTCCGTTTGTCGATGCGGTTCCAAAAACTACTGGTGTTGATCAATATACTCTAATTAATTATGGTTTGCTAAACTACTTGCGAAATGCTAATGATGGCTGGAACATGACCGTGATAATTACGGATCCAGACGGCATCGTTGACACTTTTGACAAAATGACCTGGTCTACCGGTATGGGTGGTATGGGTTATACACCAAAAAAAGTAGGTAACTATACTCTACAAGTAACCTTTGATGGTGTAGAATATTTTGCCAGTACCACAGGTACAGCACGCGCGTACTACACGCCTAGTGTCTCTGAAAAAGTCATTCTACAAGTATTAGCTGACCATGTATCTCAAAGTCATCCGGGCTACTCAACATTTCCAGAAGAGTATTGGACAAGACCAATTGATTCACAATTACGTAGTTGGTACTCTATTGCAGGAAGCTGGTTAGTGCAAAAATCCCGTGATAGCAACTTGTTTGCTCCATACAATGATGCGCCTGAAACTGCACACATTTTATGGTCTACGCCAGATGATCAATACATGGGCGGCTTAGCAGGTGGATTTGATTCTATTGGTTTTCAGCACGGAGATGCATATGAAGGCAAATTCTCTGGCGCGGTAATTGTTGCGGGAGTTTTATACTACAACGTAGCACCAATCTATAGCAGTGGCACTAATGGACTGAATCAAAGAATTAAAGCAATTGACCTACATACGGGTAAAACTTTATGGGAGCGATCACTTGCTGAATTTGGAACTAACGCTAGACTTACCCGCGCACAAGTTGTTGTATATTCGAGTTTAAACAACCGTGGCGCGTGGGGATACCTATGGGTACAAAATGGCACTACTAGTAACATTTGGCATGCACTTGATCCCAAAACAGGTGACCACATATACACTATGACAGGTGTACCAACAGGAGCAGTTTACGATGGTCCAAACGGTGAAATGTTAATACACTCAGTTGTTAACATAGGAACCACTGAAAACCCTAACTTTGTATTACGCCAATGGAACTCTACACGTGTTGTAACAGGTGATGATAGTTCACCCAGTGGTGGTGGATCAGATGCTTGGGGCAGTCAAGTTAATCAACATACTGGACCTAGACAATACAATGCATCACGTGGCAACCAATTTGAAGTTTCCTTACCAAGAAATTTGGGAGCACCCATAATGGTGTTTCCAAATGACCGAGCTGTATTTGCTAACACTTCCATTGCGGGTGTAACCCTTTCAGTTGTATCAATCTCTGAAAAAGATTTTGGCAAAATATTGGTTAATCAAGAATACTGGAAGGCACCTGCAGAGTGGCAAGGGCTAACGCTAACAGGCACACAAACAGGTTGGGCAGCTTTCTCTGATGATCCTTATGTGGGTATTTTCTGGACAAAAGAAAACAGAGTTAACTACGCATTTAGCTTAGAAACTGGTGAATTTTTATGGCAATCGCAATCACAGATTTACGCTGATGCATGGGGTGGAGCTACATCAAACTCGTCACCAGAAAAAGTTATTGCATACGGTAAACTTCTTGAAGCAAGCGTTGGCGGTATTGTTTATTGCTATGACGTTAAGGACGGTACATTACTTTGGACTTATACATGCAAAGATCCATATCTAGAATCTTATGTTACAGAAAACTGGTGGTCAGCTCTGCTATTTGTTTCAGATGGTAAAATCT
>JAIRJY010000015.1 GCA_031260365.1 Nitrososphaerota archaeon
ATGAAGACATAATTAACAAGCTTCGTCCAATTTTGAAAGAAGGAGTAAAGAGCATACTTGTAGCCTCACCTCAGAAAACCAGTTTCAACCAAGATTTTCTAAACCATATAAAAGGACACCATCAATGGCTTTTTCAAGGTGTTAATAAAGCAACTTTTAAGCAACTCACAGGTTCTGCAGTTACTCACGCTCAAGTTAGCAGCATTACAGGTTCAGAAGAGTTTAAACTATCTATAAACAATAGCACATTTGAAGAAGCAGAAAATTTACGAGAACTTCTTGAAAAACGTCTTAACACAAATGACAACCTAGTACTGTTTTCACTAGAAGAAGCAGAAGACACCATATATAACCATAAAACGCAAGGAACTCCTAAACCTGAATATTTGCTGCTAACAGACAATTATCTTGCAGGTGAAAAAAGAAAAACTCGTCTAAATAGACTTATGCAGATTGCACAAAATAAAAAGATAAAAACACGAGTTGTAAACAAAGAATCCCCTGCCGGCGCACGATTAAATCAGTTTGGCGGCTTAGTAGTAGTCTGCTTAAAGTAAACTTGCACTCACTAAATCTGTAACAGTTACTTTTCCTAAATGTAAAGCTGTAGCAGATAAGACTCCTAAAACATTTAATTCTTTAAGCCTTAACAAATCATCAATATTTCGAACACCACCACCAACATAAAAGCTGACAGTGTTTATCGTTAAAGTTTTTTTTAGTAACTCTATATTTGGACCTTCATTGCTTCCAACGCGAATTAGATCTAGTAGAATAAACTGGAACACACCCATATTTCGAAAAGTTTCAAAGAGTTCAAACATGTCTGTTGGTCCATCAAATGTTGTTGGAAGTAAGACTTTATCATCTTTCAGGTCTAAACTAACAACTATTTTATTTGTTCCCACTTGTTGAACAGTTTCTTGGAGAAATGCTATGTTTTGAATTGTCTCAGTTCCTATAATGACCTTTGAAACACCACAGTTTAGAAGACTTTTTACTGTTTGAACGTTAGTTACTCCAGCATCTACCATGAGGTTAAAACCTATTTGGACAATGTTTCTATAAAGCTCGTAGCACGGTTTTTTTCCTTGTATTGCGTCAAGGTCAGCTAAATAAAGTGTAGAAAACCCCTGTAATTTAAAAACTGTTGCTACCGCTAAAGGGTTAATAGAACTTGTAAGGACACTACGCAACGGTTTGTACTCTTCTCTATTACCCTTAACCGCATGTACCACCATACCGCTTAAAACATCAATTACAGGGATAACATTCAAACTGTTTATCCTCAAGTGACAAATAAGCAGGATATATAAAAAAGCTACAGGTATTAAACGCAAAACTTAAAGCCGCATCAAACTGGTTTTCTATAGACTAAAAGTGAAATTACTAATCAGCCCTCAAAACACAAAAGAAGCCATAGAAGCCATTGCAGGTGGTGCCGACATTATTGATATTAAGAATCCTAAAGAAGGTTCATTAGGTGCCAATTTTCCGTGGGTTATAAAAGAAGTTAAACAACTTATACCTAACAATGTTGAGTTAAGCTGTACATTAGGTGAAGCTCCAAATTTACCTGGTACAATGGCTCTTGCAGCTTATGGTGCAGCTTCGCTTGGTGTTGATTACGTTAAAGTTGGACTTAATGGAGTACACACAATTCAAAAGGCTACAGACTTGTTTGAGAATATTGTCCGTGCGATAAAAATGTATAACTCTAAAATTAGAATAGTTATAGCAGGTTATGGAGACCACAAGAGAGTTAACTCTATTGAACCGCAGCTTGTTGTACAGACTGCGTTTGCTGTAAAAGCTGACATAGTTATGCTGGATACATCAATAAAAGATGGAAAATCGCTCTTGGACTTCCAAACACTTCAGCAACTAGAAGCGTTCATTAACACAGCTCATGAACATAGTTTAAGTGTTGCATTAGCAGGTTCACTTCAAACGCAAAACTTGCTTACTGTAAAAAAATTGGGAGCAGATTTTGTTGGACTACGCGGCGCAGCCTGTCAAAACAACAACCGCGACACCGGATGTATTACTCGTGAACGTGTAAAAGAACTTGTAAAAATCATTAAATAAAACTTGAATATACAAGATACTATTAGCAATTTAACTTTTCGTTAACAAGGTTTAGTGTAATGGGCTAAAAATAGTATGTAGATATTGATACAATTCACACGAAAATTGAGTTAGAAAAAGAACAAGATAACATAAAGAAAACTATAAATGAATAATAACAATAATAGAACGTAGAGAACCAAAGGTGTGTGCTTATACGAAAATGAACGTTAAAGCTAACTCGGTTTTACGCGTTTTTGGCAGTAAAGAAACTTTGGGATTCACTTCTTTACTGCTTATGTTAATGTTAGTTTTTGCTCCACTTATTTCTGTAGCTAACGAAACATCAACAGTACCGGATGTTGTAGTCAGAAACGAAACTGAACTTTTAAACGCGATTAGCACAGCTCCAAATAAAAAGTCTTTTGTCATAGGTATTAACGAAGATATCATTCTTAAAAATTCGCTTGAAATACCTAAGAACAAGAATATTACATTGGTAATATTTAATGTCACTTCTAGTTTTGTCTCTTTAATTGGAAGAGATAATATGGACACTATTATCGTTAAGGACAGTGGAACATTGGTACTTTTGAATGGTGTGGTTATAACACATATAAATGGGGATAACGGCAGAGGAGTATATATCGAGAGAAAAGGGGCA
>JAIRJY010000091.1 GCA_031260365.1 Nitrososphaerota archaeon
GAGTGGTTATCGCGCCAGCCTCGAGATCTTGGACAAAGTGGGCCTGATCAAAATGGCAAGATAGCTGGTAGGTTTCGTACCTGCAGGGGTTCGAATCCCTTCCCCGGCGCTTTTAGACAGGTTATTTGATAGTGTTCTGATGTTACAGTTGTAAATTTTTGAGAGACAACGTTTTTGTTTTTGTTGACGTTTGGCACGTAAATACGGTATATACCTATAACGTGGTTGTAAGAAATTCGCCCTTTGTCCACTTCCTATAACTCTTAAAAAGAGCAAATCACCAATTACTGTGTGATACCACACATAACACAAACTAAATTTATAACTGTAATATTTAACACGAAAACCGTGTGGAAGGTGGTTAGCCCATAATGGTCGGGTGTGCATCTTCTTCATCTATGTGATGCATAACATGAATTGCTAGTCCTGTGGCGGCACCTGCGGAAAGTCCAAGCAGCAAATTGTTTAGCGAAACATAGCTACCTACTAAACCTAAAATAACTAGTATGTCAAAGCCGATTGCAATTGCAAGATAACCCACACACCACATTTTAACGCTCATACCTCTTGGCTTGTTTATTCCAATGCCACCAAGTATGGCAAACATTATGAGAAAACCTATTAAAGCATAAATTAAGTCGAAGTTTAACGTCAAACTTTTCACCGATACTTTCCTTTGTATGTTTACATTGGAGTTTAATTAGTTTTCGAATTTATTTGTAGTTGTGGATGTTGTGTTTTTTAGCTGATGTTATACTGATACCTTATATATAATTAGACTATCTTTTTTCAATTTAACATTAGGGATTCTCATGATTAATTATGATGAACGGCACTGCCATAAATGGGCACTATTGCTAACAGAACGGAAAAACAAACTAAACCAAGTTCAAATGGCAATCGACACAAGAGATTACAGTCTAGCTAAACAATTGACAAACCAGATTTTTTACGGAAAAATGGGTAAACAGGCTGATCCCGGTATGGCTGGATCATTGCTTTATCACATGGCTATGGTTACAAAGATGGAGTCAGAAACTGCTCTTCTGCTTAAAGAACTCAATATCTCTCAGCCTGATGTTCAAAAAAATATTGACCATTTTTTTGGTCTTTTTGAAGATGATGTTCGCACATTGTTAACTGGTGTAATTTACTTTAAAATAAAGCATTCTTTTTTTGTTGTAGACCGGTTAAATTCAGATCAAAAAGTAGTTTTGTTTTTAGAATTAACAAAAAAATATAAACTGTTGGAAAAACAATTAGAAACTAAAGAGTGTGCGGCACGTGTTGTTATTGAAGACTTGTTTTATGAATGGGCAAATCTGATTATACAAATGCGGCTCATTCAGGAATATGAAACAATTAGAGGTTTACTGGTTCTTGATGTACTTGTCAAAACTTGTGGTACCGAGAAAATTCAAAAAACGATTGATTACATAAAAGATGTTTTTGGTAAAGAAACTGTTAACATTGCTTTAGATGTAACATTGAAGGTTGGTATGCGGAGAGAAAACCTGCAAGCCGTTATGCTAAGTGATCATTATATCCATAACTCCATGTCAATTGAAACACTTGATGGTCAAATGGATTTCTTAAACTGCCCTATACATGGTAGTCACCAATATATTATAAAAAAACTTTGTATTAACAGCGATGTGTCTACACTGTTCTGCAAAAATTTCTGTTATGCACATGCCAAAGCGATGCTTGAAACAGTAATGCCTTTTCCATTAACCCTTTGGCAACAAAAACTTATGGCAACAGACGGTGTATGCTCTTTCTACTTAAAACTTGCCCATTCACCAGAGGCTCAACAAAAGGAACGATTTGCTCCATTAATCCTGTCTTGGAATGTAACTCGTGAATGCAACTTAAAATGTAGTCACTGCTATATCAATGCAGTCGACAGGAAACTGGAAAATGAGTTAACCACTGAGGAAGGAAAGCGGTTAATTGATCAAATATGTGAAGTTAGTCACCCTCTTCTGGTTTTAAGTGGCGGCGAGCCTCTTCTACGGTCAGATATTTATGAGATAATTAAATACGGTTCAAGTAAGGGTCTAAAGATGGGTCTAGGTAGCAACGGTAGTTTAATTGATGATACTGTTGCAAAAAAACTTAAAAATGCTGGCATAACAACAGTTTCAATAAGCCTAGATTCACACATTGCATCTCAACATGATGATTTTCGTGGTGTCGTGGGCAGTTGGGAAAAATCTGTAAATGCAATTAAAGCATTGCGTGCTAACAATGTCCTCGTTCAAGTTAACACGACGTTAACACATGATAATTATGATCAAATTGATGAAATAATGAGTATCTCTGAAGGTCTTGGAGTAGAAAACTTTCATCTTTTCTTCCTGGTTCCAACTGGCAGAGGTATAAAACTTGATGATATTTCTCCTCAAAAATATGAGGATATGATAACAAACACTTTTGCTAAAGTACCCAAACATCGTCTTAATGTGCGACCTTCTTGTGCTCCTCAATTCATGCGTATAGCTCAAGGTATGGGTCTGAATATGCAACAATGGATACGTGGCTGTATTGCGGGTATGTATTACTGTCGTATATACCCCAATGGAGACATAACTCCTTGTCCATATCTACCCGTAAAAGTTGGAAATGTTCGCGAAAAAAGCTTTAAAGAAATTTGGCAAAACGCTGATATGTTCAAAACATTACGTGACCCCAACACTTTAACAGGCAAATGCGGTGAATGTGAATACAAAGTATTGTGCGGTGGTTGTAGAGCAAGAGCATATGGTCTTTCGGCTGACTTCATAGATTACTGTGGTGACTTACATATACCAACTGAAGCAAAAAATGACTATTTGCAAGAGGATCCATGGTGTGTCTACCAACCCAGTGTTTCTAAAAACACTGATATAATAAAAAAACCTCACCATAACACACAATGATACTAGCTAACAAGACCGTACTAACATACATTTCATTTCTACTCTAGATACTAACTTTTCCAATTTAAGGCAGTCTTCGAAAACCTCTGACTAGTATGTAGTAACGAAAAGTAGGTAAACTTGGTAATTACATCCCTAACTTTTCAAAGTTAAGTATTAGTTTTCAGAAATAACGTTTCATTTGTGCCTGTTTTTACGGTAAGTGTCATTAACAGACATTTTTATAAAACGACACTATTACTTACATAAGTAATATGTGTAGATTTCAAAACAGATCAAATATGGTTTTAATCACAAAAATAGGTAAAAAACAAGCCGATAAACAAAGTATGTTACTTAAATTTGAAAAGTTAGGGTTACATTTATTTTTCTGTGAAATATTCTTTTTAGTTTTATGAATAGGTTCTTTTGTTTTACCAGTTTGAAATATACAACATACGTTTTCAGAGGCTGCCCATATTTTACATTAGACTTCTTGCAAAACTATTCCTTTTCATAAATATGCTCGTGACACAGATTGTGTTAACCATCTGATGAAAAGGGTCTATACGAGTGTAACAACAACACAAACTCATAAAGCCCACTTAGTTTCACACGAAGTCTATTGTTTGTTGCGAGGTTGATGTAACACTTCAACTCTTTGAACTGCTTTTAAGTTCAGATATAAGTCGCCTGTTTCTTCTCTGCTTGATACTTGTGGAACTGGTTGTGCAAGAGTTGCACGTAAAACTATAGTGTCTACTTCCGATAACCAAATTCCTGCTGGCTCTTGAGTAACTGCTTCTAAAGTCCCATCAAAACCGTAGGTTGAATCCATTATTACTCTAATTTTTTTGCCAACGTTCCTTTCGAGCATTTGAAATACAGATGGTGGCAAACTTTGCACTGGCATAGACTTTGCAGGATTAACATAATTGTCATTTTAGGGATAAAACAGTTCTCCCTGTTAAATTGGTTTTATGTATGTTGTTTAATGATTTTTTATGTTTCAATGTTATGTGTCTTTTGAGCTTTTCTTGTCTAAATCTGGGTTGTTTGTTTGTTTGAAAATGCGAAATTTTGTATTTTTTGTAAAATATTTTATCCTACTTTAGTTCAAGTTCCGCTTAATATAGGTACCATGGTGTTGGTTGTTTCAAGGATTGACTTTTGTTCTTTTGTAATTTCACTTGGAATGATTTGCCCCTAAAAAACCTTACTTCAATTTTCTAAGGGTAATTAAAACCACGCAATACTCTTTTTTTACCCAACTGGTCTTAACATCACACAAAACAATCAAAAAAATAAACACAAACATAATAAACCCCTTAAGTTTAGCCTCAGAATGCGTACGCAAAGGCAAAATCCCAAATGTTGCTTTATAAAACTAAAAACAACTCTTCAGCAACCTGACGTGTATAATACAAAGGAACCCCTTCATAATTCCTTATTCGCTCACTAGCAACATCATCAATTTTGTAACAACAAGAAAAATCCTGGACTATTCGTCATTTGATGTGTTTCCTTTCATAATCTCAAATAATCATAAAAATCTTCTACCACGCCACGAGGATCCAAAACCAAATACCCCGAGCTTTTCTACCGCAAACCTCTACGTGTACCTCTTTAACAAATAATTTCTTTTTATCAAATGCTACAACGAATCGTAAACTCTCAATATCCATTTTTTTAACTACAACCTTATTGTAAACTCCCAATTGACGGGTCGAACCAGAAAAGAAATTTTGAAATCAAAAAAAACAATTAAGTTTTATCATGCTTTCCTTGGCATGAAAAACATGGTGCTTAAAATCGCGGAATTTAGGAAGTTACATTTTAATAACTCTTATAAGCTTCATTAAGAATCCTGCCTGAGGTGTTTGAACATGGTGGATAGCTCTTCTAATAATTCATTAAATGATTCTATGGCTGGTGCTTTGAAGCATTACTCATCTATGTTTTTTTTACCATCCTGTAAACGTCTGATTTTGTTTATGACTGTACTGTGTCTCTGTGTATTTAGTCTCTCTCTGTGTGTCTTGTTTCCTACGGTTCACGGATTAATAAGTGGATTATCTCTCGGTGTAACATTGGTTGTTATAACAATTATTGCCGATGTTGTGTTGAGTACTTTT
>JAIRJY010000013.1 GCA_031260365.1 Nitrososphaerota archaeon
TTAATCGCCTCAAAAGTTTTAAGTGCTGTCATTAACGCCTTAGCTTTATTTTCTGTTTCAAACCACTCACGTTCAGGAATTGAGTCAGCAACAATGCCCGCCCCTGCTTGTATGTATGCTTGATTCTTGTTAGCAAACAGTGTTCTAATGGTAATTGCAAAGTCTGAATTACCATTATATGAAAAGTAGCCAATCGCACCAGCATAAGGTCCACGCTGAGAAGGTTCTAACTCATCAATGATTTCCATTGCTCTAACTTTTGGCGCGCCTGAGACCGTACCTGCTGGAAAAACTGAACGTATTGCGTCAAAACTTTCTAAATTGTCTTGTAATTCACCGACTACTTGAGACACAATGTGCTGCACATGACTATATTTTTGAACATGCATGAACTCTGGCACATTTACGCTTCCTAACTTGGAAATTTTTTCCAAATCATTTCGAGCTAAATCTACAAGCATAATATGCTCAGCTTGCTCCTTTGGATCTGAAAGTAGCTTGTGAGCTAGGCGAGCATTTTCTTCTTCATCCTGTGTGACCTTAGCAGTTCCTGCAATCGGAAAAGTTTCAACCATACGATTGTCAACACGTACAAGCATCTCAGGGCTAGCACCAACAATCTGGCGATCACCTGATTTATAGTAATACATGTATGGCGAAGGATTAATGCGGCGTAATGCCTGATAAAATGAAGTTAGGTTGCCCTTGATTTGGAACTGATAGCGCTTTGAGAGGACAACCTGCAAAATATCGCCTGTAGCTATGTATTCTTTTGCTTTTTCAACATTTTTTTCAAAATGCTCTTTTGAAATGTTGACTTTTGGCTCAGAAACCTTAAGTGTCTCTGTGTTGCTGGGGTTTTTGAGAACTTTTTCAACCTCGGATAATCTGTTTTCTTCTTGAAAATAGTAAAATGCCAATTGTTGAGTATGATCAAATACAAAGCCATCATCGTATATGCCCATTTCAACATCTGGAAAACTTGTGTCACATTTTTGGCTGGACAGTTTTTCCCAGTATTGTGCTGCGTCAAATGAAATATAGCCTACTGCTCCTCCTATAAATCGGAATTCATGGTTACTAATAGATTTGTGTTTTAGTGTTTCTTTGATAAGGTTTAATGGGTCGGTGGTTTTTTGTCGAGTTTTTTTGCCTGTTTTATTATTGCTTATGGTTGCTTGTCCGTTTTTAACTTGAATAGTTATTGTTGGTGAAAAACCTATGAATGAGTATTGGGATAATTTTTTTGGACCTTCTATTGATTCTAAGATATACGCATTTTTGTAGTGTGCTTGAAGTTTTGAAAAAACATCAAATGGTTGTTGCGTATACTCGGTTTTTTTGTAAGTTATAGCACTGATATGGTTATCTTTTTTATTTGATGTTGTTTTGGCTGTTTGTGTGCGAAAGCATTCTTTCATATTTGTACACCTTATTGTTCAGAAATATGCAATAGTGTTTTATTTAAAGCTTATTTGTACATAAACGTACCTGTTAACGGTTGAGTACACCTGACATCCACGAAAAATACTCCTTAGACCCACCAACAATAGGAACTGCAATAATTTCAGGCACATCATAACTATGTAAATCCCTAACACGCTCCTCCAAAACAATGAACAAATCTGCACTTGACTTCATAAGCAACAAACACTCCTCAACAGACTCAATTTTCCCATCCCACTGAAAATGCGAAGACACAGAATCGATAATATTAACACAAGCAACCAACCGCTCATTTAACAAAACACGCGCAATCCTCTCTGCTTCCGCCCTACTAGACGTAGACACATACACCATTACAAAATCACTCAAAAAAACTACTCCTAATATAAAACAATATAAAAAACGCAAAATAAAAGCCTATTTGACATACAACAACAAAACAAACTACAACAACAAACAACATTTTACCTAATCAAATACCCATCAATATCAACATCAAAAGAAAAAACGTTGAAAATGACCGATAACAAGTTATTTTAAATTATTCACTTTTTATCACTTGACTTACGCTTTGTTAACAAAACACAGCATATAGCCGCTACAAGTGAAAGAACACCTACAAATGCATAAATCGTACCTAATTGCCCGCTCAGATTCCAACGCGTTGTATGCAATGTCATTATTAGACATAATTTTGAATTTCTATCTGAGTATCGGTATTGAAATAAACTGTTTAACTATTTACCATTTTATCTGGCATTGAATTTAATTTGTACTATCAAAAATCTGTAAGTAATGCTTTTCTGATTGCAAATCTGTAAGTTCAACCGGACATGGAATCAAATAATGACTGTATTGACTAGCCTGCATTATATTTCTATAACTATCGTAGTATAAGTACGTGGAGTAAAACACTAAGCTGTTACAATTATGCCATTATCTTTGTCATCCAAACTGTAGGTCATAGTGATGTCTCCTGAATGTTCATCAAAAAAATATTTAACTGTAAAATTAAGAGCCACGCGATTTGTTGTATAAACAGTGTTGAAGACAAATCTGTTGAAATTGGAAAAACCAGTGAAAACCCTTCACCAGTGTGTACTATATACCTGTGCTGGTTATAAAATATGTAACGATATACATAGAAAACTAGCAAAAACATGTAGAACAATTCTTTTTAAAATATCTTCATAAATTAATTCTGGAAAACGTAACTATAACTTTTCAAAAAAATGGTATATAATAACTAAAGTTTTCAATAAAAACTTTAAAAACATATAAACACATTTACATCACAACTTAACCATACATACCTGTTTTATGTTTCACAATATGTGAGTCCATATCTGTTGTAGCATTAAAGTTTTGTACATTTTGCTGTCAAAGTTGAATCTTTAGTTATTAAAACCGTAAGCTCTATATTATTCAATGAAACCTCTTTTTGACTTGTACAAGTGGGCCCGTGGCTCAGTCAGGCTAGAGCGGAGGACTCTTAATCCTTAGGTCGCGGGTTCAATTCCCGTCGGGCCCGCCAATAAAAACAATGTTTTAATGATTTTCGTGTTTAACTTATAATAATTACTCTGTTGGATTTTCGTAGTCAGAGAGAGAAGGCTGGTTTTGTTTTCTATAGTTTACGTCTTGCAATTGGTTGACTTTTTGGTGTGCTATTGTTAGTGGTTGATTCGTTGTTTAGGCGTTGTTTTAATCGTATTACGAGTAATTCACGGTCATTTGGTTTTAGTTGCATCCAAATGGCACGGTTTTCTCTGAACTCTTCTCCAGTGATTTTTTGCTGTTTTTGTAGTTCACCGAGAAGTTTTACAAAGCCTTGCATGTCAAGTTGTTCGTCAGTTATTGGTGTTACCCTTTTTTTCTCTTCTTCGTTTGGTGCTTCTCTTTGTGTTTGTGTACTGCTAAGTGGTGGTGGATAAGTTTCGTATAGGAATCGTGTAAAGTACAAGTTATCCCAGCTGCGTGCTATGGGTGAACTGTTTTTGTTTTTTAGTAGCTCTAACGTGAAATGCTCGTATTCTTGCCCTATTGAAAAATATTTTGTTGACTCGTTTAAAGAGTTAGATGTACAATTGATGAAATAACGTAGGTGTTCAATGTTAAATATTGGTAAAACAGTTTTGTTTTCGTAGTTAAAACTGTAAATAATCTTTAAAGCAAAGGCTTTGTCTTGTCCTATGCCACCTATCCTTTCCCATTTAGCGTCCACTTTTTGCGTTAATGTTTTTCGGTCATCAACTGTTATCCGCAGTAAGAGTTTAAAATCATTTATTTGCAGATGAGTATTACGGTAAATGTTAGAATTGCCAAATGTTGTATATTTTAACGGTTTAAAAATGTCTTCTAATTTTTGGAAAAATTCGCCAATACAATCTGGATTTGTCCTAAATAATCTGTCAGGATTTAGTAACTCTATTTCCCGCAAGTTTTCAACAAAAGGAAATTTTTGTCTAAACTCTTTTAAACAAGCAAATGTCTTCTCGATTTCATGTTTAATTAGACCTGCTTTATCAAAAGCATTTACTTTCTCTTGCATTTGTTCAAATTTAAGTACCATACGCCACACCAAATATTACATTTGACTACGGAGAGTGTAAAAATATTTGTAGTATATCTGAATGATGATGAATTTAGGAAAGTATGAACCCAATGATTAAACCTACTATGAATCCTAAACCTATTGGTAATACACCTATAAGTAATGCACCATACTGGACAACCATTGGACCATATGTTTCTGCAACAGTTTTTAAAGCATTAAGACTTAAACCAAACATGCCAAAATAGCTAACAACAATTAGCGCTGCTGTTGCTATAATGGCGATTT
>JAIRJY010000014.1 GCA_031260365.1 Nitrososphaerota archaeon
GGTGGCTGTTGTGATAGTTGGGGTTTTTTTTGTTTTAACCGCGAGTTTGTACCTGAAACTTTTTTGGGATTACATTCTATGTGTGGGCAACCTATTACAATAGAGTTAAGGTCAACTTTTTGACTTATCGCTGCAGAAGCTACAACATTCTCTATACTAATAGTTGCTTTAACTTGTGGCACACACGCTTCCCCCCGTCTATCAGTTCATTACGCTCTCTACATATAAGTGAGTTTTGGCGGAGTCGCCAGTTTTCCTTTTTTAGTTTAAATAAAAACCAAGAAATACCATACAGAAAAAATTTGTTAACAGATCAGTAATGACATGCTGGAAAATGTTTTTGAAATGTCACAACTAACATCGTTTATAAACAAATTAACTATAAAGATGAAAACAATACAAAACATGACATTAATAAAAAAATTAGTAGCCATAACAATTTTTTCTTGTAAAATAGATGTTAAAAACATTTGTTTTTAGCTGAATATACTGAAAATTTTGAGCAAAAAGTTAAAAAGCGTACGATTATCCTAAAACTCAACAGATGAGCTAAACTTGAGTGATACCAAAAACGATACGGCACCATTAGAGTTTCAAACAAACGGTAAACTTGCAGATAAAGGTGTAACCGTAACTGAACAAAGCAACATAGATCAACTCTCATCCCGTGGCTACGGCATAATAGAAAATAAAACATTAACCTTAGCCTTTTATGAGGCACTATACCTACAAGATAAAGATATGCTCACAGTAAAAAACGAAAAAAACACACCTGTTAACTTCCAAACATTACTGCAGTCATATCAAACAATAGACGAAAACGCTTGGGTCAACTACATAGTCTACCGGGACCTTAGAAGCCGCGGATACGTAGTTCGAGAAGGTTTTGGAGTAGGAACAGAATTCAGAGTTTACGAACGCGGAACATACGGTAAAGACTCCGCCAGTTATATGGTACTGGGAACACAAGAAGGCAAACCATTAAACATAAGCATATTATCAGACGTTTTACAGCAATGTCAAAACCAAAAAAAAGAACTAGTCCTAGCAGTTATAAACCGCAGAGGCGAAATAGTATACTACGCCGTTTCCCAATTAACATTCAAATAACTTTGATTTACTGAAAGGAACTTTTTTGATAATTACAAAGATTACGTATTTGATTTTAGTACGTCTTCATAATCTTGCGAGTCATGCTATTTTGAGCAGTATTTTTTGAATACTACCCCATCCCTCCATTCCATTTCCAAGCTGATGTATAATCTACAACTAAAAGTCGTTAGATTAAATGATTCTAGGAATTTCAGCGGTAATTATGGGTTTGTTTTGAGGTGACATAGCATTCACTAATTAGTGTACACATATTTTTATAAAAAAACTAGTAGAACACTGCGGTTTTGAGTTTTTATTAATTGACGAGTCTGTTCAACTGGTTGATGTGTGTTTGGTTGAAGGTTTTTTAGTGTCTGGTTAGTTGTTTTGTGTATGAGTAATGGGTTAATTTGGCAACGACGTGTTCTGTCTAATGGTTTGCGGGTTTTGTATCTGCCAAAGCCTTTGGCAAATACGGCTCAGCTATCAGTAGTGATTGAGTATGGTTCTAATAAAGAGGTAAAGTCTGAGGCTGGTGTAGCTCATTTTTTAGAACACATGCTTGCGGGTGGTTCAGATGAGCGCATACAAAAATCTCGAATCATTGAAAATTATGGGGGAAGGTCGGATTTTTCCACAGACCATGAATGTACCATGAGTTCTGTGGATGTTTTTCCAGAACATCTGCCTCATACTGCTCAGATTCTCTCAGAGTTACTGTTTGATGAGTTTTTTGATGAAGAAAAATTTGCTTCAGAAAGACAAATTATCCTTCGCGAACTTGCGGAAGATTTAGACGACCCAATCAGACTACTTGAGGATTTACTCCTAAAAAACCTCTTTAAAAACCATCCCATAAGCCGACCCATTGGTGGTTACAAAAAAACCCTAAATAAACTATCGCTCCACCAACTAAAAGCTGTTCACAAAACAGCATACGTTCCTCAAAACATGATACTTATACTTACAGGTAACCTCTCAGATAACCAAATCCAAAAAGTACTCAAACCATTTGAAGATAACCCCAGACAACAAAAAATAACTAAACAGTTCAAACATCCACAGAAAATCGTTATTTCGCCCAAAGAAGTATCTAAAGATAAATGTGGCATCACTCAAACATATTTAAACACAGGTACAAAAACGGTTAACACACAAAATGCGGATGCCCCTAAACTTGACGTAATTAGTATGATTTTAAGTGGAGGCTACAACTCACGTTTATTTATTGAACTTCGCGAAAAAAGAACCCTAACATATGACATAGCCACACCGCACTATAACGGTTTAGATTTTGGATATCTAAGCATAAGTTGTGCAGTTAAAAATGTAAATGTAAAAAAAACACAAAAACTAATCTTTAATGAACTAGACAAGCTGCGATCGGAAAAAATTTCGGAAGAAGAGTTAGAGCGCAATAAAAAACTAGTACTAAGTGACATCCTTCGAGGAATCGACAACCCTGATACTTGTCAAAACATTTTAGCATACATGGAAATTAATTTC
>JAIRJY010000033.1 GCA_031260365.1 Nitrososphaerota archaeon
TGAATCTGGTTTAATGGGCAGTACAGATGCTGCAAGAATATCGCTAACACGTCAAGGTATTCCAAGTGGCACCATTTCAATTCCAACACGTTACATTCACAGTCCTACTGCTATGTTGAACTTACAAGATATTGAAAAGTCTGCAAAATTGGCTGCTGCTGCAATTCAGAAGATCACAAAACATTTCTAAAACAGGTAATTACCAACTGAAATTGCAGTGAACCACAAATTTTTAGTGGTTAACTGTTTATTTCAGCAAAATTTAAAACCAACTAGTACCGAGTCAAGATAAATTAGAGTTGTAAAATGAGTTTTACTGATGTTATACTAAGAAAATTGTTTGTTTAAGGAATTGTTTTTAGATGACAGGATATTTATTGAAAATGGATTGTGTTTTAGATGAGCTGGAAACTATTTGGAGGAAAAATTGAGTTTTTAGAACATACTGCAGATGTTTATGTTAGGACCTACGGTGTTTCGGTGCAAGAAGCTTTTGAGAACGCTGCGTTAGCGATGTTTGAGACTATAACTAAAACTATGAAAGTTACTCACGCAGTGGAGGATGAAATAACTGTGGAAGCTGAGGACTGTTATGCTCTTTTGTATAATTGGCTTGAAGCTTTATTGGTGAATTCTGAAGTGAAGGGTATGCTGTATTCAAAGTTTCACATAGTTGATTGGGTTGAAACAGGAGATTCCCTTAGATTTACAGCGCATATTTGGGGGGAAAAATTTCAGCCTAAAAAGCATGTTCAGAAGGTGGCTGTTAAAGCAGTAACGTATCATCGTATGGTTATTATGCAAGAAAATGAAAGAAGTATAAAGTTAGAGTTTATTTTAGATATTTAATTGACTATTTTTAATTTTTTTAGTTCTTCGAACATTTGTTCAACTAATGGTTCAGGTGGTGTATCGATGTCTGTAGTTTTTGACGTAATTATTGGCACGTTTTTCTCTTTATAGTAGATGAGCAGAGGGCTTGTTTGGTCTTGGTAAATTTTTAACCTATTTTGGATAACATCAGGATTATCGTCGGGGCGTTGGTAGAGTTCTCCATGGCATTTGTCGCAGATGTTTTCGATTTTAGGTTTGAGGAATCTTGTGTTATATACAGCACTGCAGTTTTTGCATATTCGTCTTGAAGATAGTCGTTCGATTATTATCCAATCGGGTACGTCTAGTAATATTATAATGTCAAGTTGTAGAATTGTTTCTAATGTTTTAGCTTGTTCGAGAGTTCGTGGGAAGCCATCCAAAATTACGCCTGACCCATTTGGGACTTTGGCTAAATGTTGTTTTAGCACTTCAACAACGATTTCGTCTGGGACTAGCGCACCTTTTTCTACGTAACTCTGTACTTTTTTACCTAACTCAGAGTTTTCTTTTACTTGTGTACGAAAAATGTCGCCCATGGCAATAACTTCGACACCGAGTTTGGTTTTAAGCCTAGTTGAATAAGTACCTTTACCTGCACCTGGCGCTCCAAAGATAATAGCTTTCACAGTAACGTCTCCGCTAACTCTTCATGTTGAATGTAACTACATAATAAATTTATTGTGCGATCTGTAGGCTATTTATGGAAACCTTTATGGATAAAATGCTTTAATTAGCTTTTAAGAGGGTTAATGTTTGTACACTAAGCAAATTGGAAAAAATCTGTATTTAATTGATCTTGAAACAGGTAACTACAAAAACTTCATTGGAAGTTACGTGTTAAAAACTGCTAAAAAAATTGTGCTTATTGAGACAGGTCCAACTAATTCTGTACCTAATTTGCTCGGTGGTTTAGCTGAATTAAAAGTAAATCTTAAAGATATTGATACTATCGCAATTACGCATATTCATCTGGATCATGGTGGTGGTGTGGGAACTTTGCTAAAGCATTTACCAAATGCTAAAGTTCTTGTTCACCCAAAAGGGGTTTCCCATATTGTTGATCCAGAAAAGCTTTGGGCTTCATCGCAATCGGTGCTTGGATCAGTAAGTGTTGTTTTTGGAAAACCAGAACCTGTTCCTCAGGATCGAATATTTTCTATGACTGAAGGTACAATTGATCTTGATGATGAAGGAAAATTGACTGTTCTTGAAACATTAGGTCATGCATCACATAATCTAAGTTTTCACGAAAATTTCAATAACGGTATTTTTTCAGGTGATACCGCGGGAACTTTTTTCCCAGAGTTTAATATAGTAACACCAACTTCACCGCCACCGTTCTATCTTGAAGCCGCCATAGCTTCATTAGACAAACTTATCAGTTGTCGTCCTTCAGCATTGTATTACAGTCATTTTGGAAAAGCAGACGATGCAATTAGACGTTTACGGGGCTATAGAGCGCAATTATTGATGTGGAACACAATAGTACAAAACGCTGTAGAACAAAATAAAAGTTTTGAACAAATCACAGAATGCGTTCTTGCAGAAGATCCATTAATGAATACTATTTCAAGTTTCTTACGGGGACACGATATTTACAGTAAAACTGCAATAGAGAACAGTATATGTGGTTTTGTAGAATACGCTAAAAAGGCACAAATAAAAAAGACACCCTAAATGTTTTATAACGCCTTTTTTCTTTTCTGTGTGACTGGTGAAGTTTTTGAGTGAAGATGAAGGACGACCAGCACCTGAGCATGTACCTTTGGAGAAGATTACAGATCATATTTGGAAGATTCCGCAGTATAAGAAAGACATGAATGTTTCCGGCATAGTTTTTGCTAACCAATCGTTACTTGAGAAAATGCAGGCTGATAGGACACTTTGGCAATGTGCTAATGTTGCACAGTTACCAGGAATCTATAAACATGCAATTACTTTGCCAGATGGTCACGAAGGGTATGGGTTTCCTATAGGTGGTGTTGCTGCAACTGATTATAACGAGGGAGTTATAAGTCCTGGCGGTGTTGGGTATGATATTAATTGTGGTGTTAGACTTTTATCGTCAGATATTACAGAACAAGATATACGCCCACATTTACCGGTTCTTGTGGAAACTATTTTTCGTAATGTTCCATCTGGTTTGGGCAGTCGTAGAAAAGATTTAACGATAAGTAATAGTGATCTAGATCGTTTAGCTGTTGATGGCGTAAATTTTTTGGTTGAACGGGGTTTAGGTTGGAAAGAGGATGCTGAGCATTGTGAAGAGCAGGGGTGTATGATGAATGCTAATCCGGATGTTGTTTCAAATACTGCTAAGAGCCGTGGTTTAACACAAATTGGCACTTTAGGTTCAGGTAATCATTTTCTTGAAATCCAGAAAGTTGATAAAATTTTCAATTTAAAAACTGCTAAAACTTTTGGCATAACCCATGAGGGTCAAATAATGGTTATGATACACTGTGGTTCTCGGGGATATGGTCATCAAGTGTGCTCAGATTACTTACGCATTATGGAACATGCTGTACAAAAACATAAGATTAATATTCCTGACAGAGAACTAGCTTGTGCACCGGGGTCAAGTCTTGAGGCACGTAATTATTATCAAGCTATGGCTTGTGCGGTAAATTATGCATTTGTTAATCGTCAGGCTATTATGCATTGGGTACGTCAGAGCTTTCAACAGGTGTTAAAACGAGATCCAGAAAAACTTGGGTTACAGCTTGTTTATGATGTTGCTCATAACATTGCAAAAATCGAAAACCACAAAATTGATAATGAAACCAAGAAAGTTTGGGTTCATCGTAAAGGTGCAACACGGGCTTTTCCACCAGGTCATCAAGATATCCCAACAGATTATCGAAACGAAGGACAACCTGTTCTTATTCCGGGCAGTATGGGAACAAGTTCATGGGTTTTAGTCGGCAGTCAAAAAGCTATGGATTTGACTTTCGGTTCTACTGCACATGGTGCTGGACGTATAATGAGTCGTTCTGCAGCTAAGCGTAAATATTGGGGAGGAGAAATCAGAACAAGTCTTGAAAAGCGAGGTATAACTGTTAAAGCTGCAAGCCCAATGGTATTAGCTGAAGAAGCCGATGGAGCATACAAAAATGTTGACACTGTTGTAGATGTTAGTGACCAAGTGGGTATAGCAACTAAAGTGGCACGACTCGTACCTTTATCTGTAGTTAAAGGCTAAACACTTTTTTTATTTTACACAATTTATTCCATTTATAATTATTCACTTTACTTGCGAAGCTATCTACCATTGAGTTATCACGGATATAAACATAATTCTAAGAACAAAAAGAAGACAGAACAAAATATACAGTAAGTTAATTGTAACATTGCTGTTATCGCTTGATTATACCATAGGTTTGGTTTTTCCAGATGTCTCGGAACTTGTTATAGTAATCGACAGGTTGAAAAACAGGCGCATACGTTAATTGTTGCGACACTCCGCATTTGCATATGGCAAAAATTTCTTTTTTATCAGCATTCCCTAAAATCTGTAAAAATTCTTTACGACACTTTGGACAATAATATGGTCCATTAACCATCTGTTTTGCGTCTTTAGTTAAAACTTTAATGTGTTTACCGGATACTTTATTCATTTCTGGACACATAACTTTTCTCTCTAACTTTAATAAATGTATGAGTTTATTGCCTAAGATATACCCTTCCCCTAAAAAACAGAAATGTATTTGTAAACAAAAATCGTTAGATAATAGTACAACCAACTTGGCTATTTCTCCAAAAATTGAGAGTGTTTACCTTTAGATAC
>JAIRJY010000097.1 GCA_031260365.1 Nitrososphaerota archaeon
AACTATGCCCGAAAAATTCGCGCTAAACGATGCCATGTTCATCCCTGCAACAGTAAACTCAAACGCTAAGGTAATCATGGGACCAAACATTATACCCCTACCACAATTCCACCCCACCCCACCACAACTAGACGGAGAAGTCCTTCTCAAAGTTGGTGACAACATAACAACAGATGACATTCTCCCCGGAGGAACAGACATAATGTCGTTTCGAAGCAACATCCCAGAAATCAGCAAATACACCTTCTGCCGCATAGACACAAACTTTTACCATCGTGCAATGCAAAAAAAAGGCGGCTTTATAGTAGGTGCAGAAAACTATGGACAAGGCTCCTCACGAGAACATGCCGCATTAGCACCAAAATACATTGGAATAAAAGCAGTCATCACAAAATCATTCGCACGTATACACATGGCCAACTTAATCAACTTTGGAATACTACCATTAACTTTCGCCGACAAACAAGACTACGCCAACATTGACCAAGGAGACATAATAGAAATAGAAACAAACAAACTAACAGAAACACTAACACTAAAAAACAAAACTAAAAACATCGAAATCAAAGTAAACCTAAACCTGAGCAAACAAGAAAAAGAACAAATTGAAGCAGGCGGCAAACTAGCAGTAATAAAAAATAAACAAAAATAAAAAAGTTGTTTGATTAGCGACTAATCCATTTATTCAACATTATCTCTACCTTTTCCAGATTTATTTCCTGTTTTACTTTGTAATCCGCCTTTTCCTTTTGCCATTTTTTCACTTCTGAATAGTAGAAGTATTATAAACTCTCGCGCGTACTCTTATTTTTGCTCTGAAATCAGACAGGAAGTTTTATAATCCCACGAAAGTTAACATGAATAAAAATTATCCCCCGATAATTAACAGAAAAATTCATCTCTCTATAAGTTACCAGAACCCTAACCTACAGCGTAATCATAGAAAACGTTCCCTCTGCGTTTCAAATTAATATACAGCAACTGTAAGAAGGTAAACTAGTTTCACAAGAAGCCTATTATGTCAGTTATGTAGTTCACTGCTTGATGTTTAGCGGGAAAAAATTGTTAAAGTCAGAGCTCAGAGACCCATTTCGACTATTTTTTTTATGCTATTAATTTCTACGCTCTTTGTACCTAATAAATAACGAGTTAGTTTTGGATTAGCTTTAGAACCCATTGTGATTACTGTATCACCTTTAAAAGATATAATTACAGTTACACCTTCACGCTGCAAATCCTCTGCGATATCTATAAGCATAGGTTGCATGTTTCGTAATGTTCGCAGACTAGCGACACTACGCTCAACTGTACCAAATATACCCTTCTGAGATTTGTCGTTGTCCTTACGCACACTAGAAAATATTATGTCTTTTATGAAGTCTTTGTCTTTAGCGTTGACATCAATTTTTTTGTCTTGCACAGTAATTTCTAAAGCTTCAGTGTTACTTTGACTTACTTTTATTTTGCCTGATTTGATGCTCTCAGTTAAAAAAGTGGTTAATAACACCCTGTTTTTCCTCAAAAAAGAAAAGTATTATGAAGATGATTCTGCGTCTGTAGAGTAGACCACATCTAAAACTATAGCACCATTAAGTTTTGCTTTCATTGGACCAGTCTCTATTGTTAAATCCTCAAAGCTGAGTTTTATGTCAGATTTCTTTCCTGCAAGTTTGTCCATAACTGCGATTATTGTGTCACCTATAGTCGTAGCAGCTTTTTCTAATCCGTGAGAAGCAGTTTCTATACCTTTTTGCATAGTTTCTTTTTTGTTGTCCATAATAAAACACTAATATGGAAGATGCTATTTAAAAATAAATACTTAACTGATACAAGCGTATTATTTTAGTATTAAATTGGATTTTACGTTGGATTTTTGTGTTTAGCGAGGATAAATATGTAAATTAGAAACATATATATTTGAAGGATTAATTTGGCAGAAAAAAGTATAGTTTCAGAAAATTCAACACTAAAAAGAAAGAAGAGTGAAATTTTAGAAACTGGACTTAACTCGGCGGAAGTAGAGAGCAGAAGAGCTCAGTTTGGTTTCAATGAGATTGTAGAAAAAAAAATTAACTTTTTGTTACAGTTTGCTAAAAGGTTTTGGGGACTTACGGCTTGGTTGTTAGAGGCAATTATTATTCTTTCAATTTTTTTACAACGCTACGCTGATGTTTACATTATTTTGAGTTTGCTTATTTTAAATGCAGTACTAGGTTTTTGGGAAGAATATAGAGCTTCAAAAGCTGTAGAGACTTTAAAAGAGAAGCTTGTAGTTAATGCTCGCGTTCTAAGAAAAAATGTATGGAGAGTTTTACCTGCTCGCGAAATTGTGCCAGATGATGTAGTGAGAATCAGACATGGAGATTTTGTTCCTGCTGATGTAGAAATAGTAACAGGTTATCTGGAAGTTAATCAGTCAGTTTTAACTGGTGAGTCATTTGGTGTAGCAAAAAATGCTGGGAATCTTTTGCATTCAGGTTCAGTCGTGAACCGAGGAGAAGCGTGTGGTATAGTTGTATCAACAGGAGTTAACACATCTTTGGGCAGAACAGTTCAGCTTGTTCAGTTGGCTAAACCTAAATTGCATATTGAAAAAGTTATATCCAATGTGGTTCGTTGGTTGCTTGTTATAGTTTCAGTTTTAGCTATTGTAGCACTTGTTTGTTCCATATTTAGAGGATTTGACATCATTGATACATTGCCGATTCTTGTGGTTATTTTATTTTCGGCAATTCCTGTGGCGTTACCTGCTATGTTCACAGTCAGTATGGCCCTTGGTGCTAAAGAGTTGGCTAAGAAGGGTGTGTTAATAACTCGTTTAAGTGCTATAGAGGATGCTGCAACTATGAACGTAATCTGTGTTGATAAAACGGGAACACTAACTATGAACAAACTATCGTTGGTTAAAACTTTAGTCTACAACGAGTTTAGTGAGAAAGACGTAACATTTTATGGTGCATTAGCATCTCAGGAGGCAAATTATGATCCATTAGATCTTGCATTTATTGAGCTGGCAAAACAAGAGATGCTACCAGTTGACGCGTACAGACAGACAAGTTTTGTCCCGTTTGATCCTAAAACACGATACACCGAAGCTGTAATACAGAGAGGGAACGAAAGGTTTAGGGTTATAAAAGGTGCAGTTAAGGCTATCAGTAAGGTTTGTGGGTTAACAGAGATAGAGATAAAAGAGCTTGAAGATCAGACACAAGAGTGCGCGCTAAAAGGGTATAGAACTCTTGCAGTTGCTAAAACAGACAAACATATTGGTCAGTATAGGCTTGTGGGACTAGCTATACTCTGTGATATACCTCGCTTTGACTCAAAACAGGCTATACACGAGTTGAATGGGTTGGGAATTTCTGTGAAAATGCTCACTGGCGATGCCCTATCAATCGCTAAGGAAACTGCCAAAAACGTTGGTTTAGGTACGCAAATAACTCTAATTTCCGATTTGAAGGCAGACGTTAAAGAAAATAGTTTATTTACAGAAGAAAAAGTGCTGAAAATTGATGGATTTGCAGAGGTGTATCCTGAAGATAAATACAATATCGTCAAAAATCTGCAACATAACAAAAAGATTGTTGGCATGACAGGAGATGGCATAAATGATGCTCCTGCTCTAAAGCAAGCTGAAGTGGGTATTGCCGTAAGTAGTGCTACAGATGTTGCAAAAAGTGCAGCAAGTGTAGTTCTAGTCAATGAAGGTCTAACAAGCATAATAGATCTAGTTAAAAATGGCAGAATTATCTATGAACGATTAACGGCATGGATTTTAAGTAAAATCATAAGAACATTACAAGTATCAATTTTCACAGTTTTAACGTTTCTGTTAACTGGAAGTTACACAATTTCAACTTTTGGAGTGATTATGTACTTTTTCTTAACAGATCCAGTGAAGATTGCATTGTCTACAGATAAACTTCAAGGTTCAAATAACCCCGCTACATGGAAAATCACTGGAACTATAAAAGCTTCAGCAATTTTAGGAACATTAATAATCGTTGAGTCCATCACATTATTGTACATAACACTTAACGTGTTTAACATATCAGTTAACAATCCAGTGATATACACGTATACTTTTGAAATATTATTCTTCTCGGCATTGTTTCTCAACTTTAATGTCCGTGAAAGAAGACCATTCTACAAATCTATACCCAGCAAAATTCTCACATCAACAATAATTGCAAGTTTAATCATTGGAACTATGCTTGCCACTGTTGGAATACCAAACATGGCAGCAGTACCTATCAATGAAACACTGATAATACTGGGGCTTTCAGCGTTTTTTTCATTTATAATTAACGATTCAATCAAAGTTTTCATGATACAAAAAATCGGAGTAAAATGGTAAATCAAATCCTCAAAAACCAATAACAGTTAAAACCACAACACCATTTATACTAACGAAGGAAATCACGTGCAAATCTCAATACGCTACTTCACTATACTACGAGAAATAACTGGTAAAAAAGAAGAAAAAATAGACTACCCAGAAAAACAAAAAATCACAATCAACACAACATTAGAAACGTTATCTAACAAATATGGTAAACCATTCACAGACTACATCTTTAACGCTAAAGGACAAATCAAAAATTTTATACAACTTCTCATAAACGGAACCAGCATACCCAACGAGGATAAGCTTGAAACAACACTCCAAAACGGAGATACATTAATAATTTTACCACCAAT
>JAIRJY010000105.1 GCA_031260365.1 Nitrososphaerota archaeon
TATACCGAAAGCTCTAAAAGTTAAGAACTGTTTTTTTTGTGGAACATTGGGCCGGTAGATCAGCGGTATGATCGCCGCGTTCGCAACGCGGAAGTCGCGGGTTCAAATCCCGCTCGGTCCACCAGTCATGGCTATGTTTTATACTGTTTTTCACAAAGAACCCGTTTATACAAATTATCATTTAATAGTCTTCATTAAATTGTTTTGCAGGTAAAAAAGTTAACAGTTTTAGTACAAGTTTTTCACGTTGTTCTATAATGTCTGGTCTTTTTTTGTTTTTTGTTTTTTCTTCTTGGAAGACGCTATACATTAAGTCTAAAAGTTTGTTTTGCGTTTGTTTTTGGGATAATCTCTAGACAGTTTCTTCTATGGCTTGTTCTAATGCTTTGGCGCAGTTTGCTCGTCCAAGCTTTCGTCCTAATACACTAAAAGTGGCTGCAGAGGTTACATATTCATCTGCTAGGATGTCTTCAAAAAGTGTTTGTTCACGGCTACGGAAGCGGTATTCATATTGTTGCCAAATAAATGAGTGAACTAGCATACGTGTTAGCTGTTCTTTTGAAGCGTTAGTATTGTCTGTTTTTGACAAGTATAGACTGATTTCTAATGGGTTGTCTTCTTTTAAGTTACCGTAACGGGTTTGGGCTGTTTTTTTATAAAGTAGTACTAGTATACCTTTTTCTTTTGATATGTCTGTGAAGGTGTCTCCGCATGTGTCTTCGATTTTTTGCAATATTTTTTGACCACTTTTTTTCCAGGTTTTTTCGTAATGTTCTTTTTTCTTCGTAAGCCACTCGCGGTCGTTTTTGGTTTGTCCTGTTCCAATTTTAAATGTTAAGGTGGGAAAATCGTTTATTGTTTCTACACCCAATAACTATGTTGTGTTGGATGCAATTTATTTCTTGTTCTTCTTCTTTTTTAAGAGTTGACGTTTTTGCTGTTAGATTATTGCTGTTTTTTGTTCAAACTTTTTTTAATGTATATATCTGCATGTTAACAAACATTAAGTATCTCTTTATAATACAATAAATGTATTAGAGGAAATTAATGATGTCTGAACGTTTCTCAAAAAGCTGGGAATATAAAAGAGATGAAACATCTTTTATAGATTCACTTAATCAAAAAGTTAAACCACAACAACCCTTAAAACAAAGATTAGAGATGGCAACTAGAAAGCTTGACGTACAAGTTAACCGTTTAGAGCAGACTAGTGAGCGTTTTGTTCAAAAAGATCGTGCTTTATTTACAAAACTTGTAGATGCTTATCAACATCATGATATGGCTCATGCAAACATGTATGCAACTGAGTTAGCTGAGATTCGTAAAATGTCAAAATTAATTATGAATGCACGACTTGCACTTGACCAAATAAGTTTAAGGATAAAAACTGCAAGCGAATTAGGTGATATAGTAGCTATGCTTGGACCATGTATTGGAGTACTCCGTAGTGTAAATGGTGGTTTAGGCGGTATTATGCCCGCAGCAGAAAATGAACTTGGCGAAATTGGTGATTTACTTAGCGGATTAATGTTGGAAGCAGGAACAAACAGTGGTCTGTCTCTTAACTTTGATACAGTAAATGAAGACGCTGCTAAAATACTCTCTGAGGCATCCATAGTCGCAGAACAAAAAATTGGTGCTAGTTTTCCTGATTTACCTCCAGGAATGCCCACTGGAGACTCAACAAGTAAATCAAAAGCTTAAAGGCTATAAACAGCCTTTACCTATTTTTTAAAAAATAATATTTGCATTGTTTGTTTTGTCTGTAAAGACTTACGTTTCACTGTTTTTGCCGAAATATTTGCCTAACAGTACTCTAAATCCACTTTCTCTTGCTATAACTGTGCAGTTACCAAAGATGTTAGTGAATAGTTCTGGAAATATTTTTACGCCAATTTTGGAGCGAATGACCATTTCAAAAGCGGCTCCCGGTTGCATGTTTTTTGGTGCCTCTGTAATTATAGTTTTTACTGTTTCCATACCTGCACTTACTGGCGGGTTAGATAGTATGCAATCAAACTTCAAATTTTTCACAGGTTCATAGAAGTGACCGCATTGTGCTTTGGCGTTAACTACTCTGTTTTTTTCAATGTTTTTTTTTGTTAAGCTAATTGCTCGTGTATTAACATCTGTCATGTATACCTGTACTTTAGAATTCAGTTTGGCTGCTACGATGCCGACAGCTCCATAGCCGCATCCGATATCTAAAATTGAACCTTTTTCAGGAAGGATCATTGATTTAATGAGTAATTGTGTTCCTGTGTCTATGCGGTGTTTGGAAAAAACGCTTGAAGCAGTTATGAACTCAAAATTTTTGTCAAAAAAACTTGTGCGAATCAAGCCATAGTTTGCTTCTGATTTTGGAAAAGAAGAAAAGTAGTGGTCGCCAGTAACTTCTCTTTTATTTTTGAACATTTTCTTTACCGGTTTTCCAGACCTTTGGATAGATGCCTCTTGACATTAACACTCTTTCTGGTTTTGCGATAATGCCGTGTTCAAGATTCAAAATCTGTTCTGTGGTCTCTACGG
>JAIRJY010000115.1 GCA_031260365.1 Nitrososphaerota archaeon
GACTATGCAACAGATGCTGTCAAAAGTCTGTTTCAAGCCACTTGGGCTGATGTCCGTTTAATTTCAGGTAATCACGCTAATACATCAACGTTTAAAGGTTTATCTTTAGCATCAAAAAATAACAAAATGGTTGTAACTCCTCTAAGTTGTGGTGCTCATATAAGTCATGACTATACTGGTTTGGCTGGTAGCATTTTAGGTTTAGATAACATTAATCACGTTTATGACGTTAACGAGTTTAATATTGATCCTGAGAAATCTGCGCAAGTTATCCGATCTGTTAAACCTGGTGTTGTAACTTTTGGTGGTAGTTTGTTTCTTTTTCCTCATCCTCTAAAGGAGCTTAGAGCAGTGTGTGATGAAGTAGGTGCTTACGTAGCTTACGATGCTGCACATGTGTTGGGTTTAATTGCTGGTAACCAATTCCAGGATCCTCTGCGTGAGGGTGCTGATTTTATCACAGCTTCTACACATAAGACTTTTCCAGGACCTCAAGGTGGTGTAATTATGGGGATTCCTGATACTGACATGAAGAAGAAGGCTGTGCGGAAAATTCAGCATGCTATATTTCCTTTAACTGCTTCAAGTACTCATCTTGGTCGATTGCCAGCGTTAGGTATCGCTTGTCTTGAAATGAAAGTTTTTGGTCAAGAATTAGCTGCTCAAATTGTTAAGAATGCTAGAGCCGCTGGTCAATATTTGTATGAAAACGGCATTAAAGTGGTTGCAGAGCATAAAGGTTTTACGCAGTCACATCAACTAGCTCTTGATGTTAGAAGCTTTGGTGGCGGCAACAAAATTTCTCAAGATCTTGAAGATGCAAACATTGTTCTTAACAAGAACTTGTTACCTTATGATGATCAAAGTGATAAAGAGAACCCTGCTGGCTTACGTGTTGGCTTTCAAGATGTCACTCGTCATGGTATGAAAGAGGGTGACATTAAACATCTTTGTGATTTAATGCTACAAGTAATAAAAGGTAAACGTTCGCCTGAACAGGTAAAAACTGATGTTATAGCATTAAAGAAAGACTTTAGTAGTGTAAAATATGGTTTTCAAAGTGTAGACGAAGTCATAAAATACACTAACGTCTGAATTTTTCGTACTCATTTTTGTTGGGTGGATAATACCATAAACGGTATTTGTGAGAATGTTAGTGGGATAATGGTGAAAATAACAAAAAGACAAGATGTTATGATCCGCTATTTTGTTACCTAGTGGTGAAACAGGAATAGATATCTCATCATTTGTATCGACACTGAAAATAACTTAGATTAGAATTGTAATCGGAAAAATTTTGATGTGAATAGTTTTGTTCTAAATTTGTTTTAAGGAAGGTTTTAATTAGTGTAGATTTAATTTTGGTGTTGTTGAGTGTTATGGATTTCATTTATGTCCTTGTATCCTTTGTGGTTATTGGTTTTTTTGTGTTCTTTATTTTACTGCCCCGATACGGACCTCATTATGTTTCCAAGTTATTTTGTCCTATTTGTAAGAGGGGGTTTAATTTTCATTGGGTACCTGGTGCAACGTTAACTTCTTTGCGGTATGGTAATCGTAGGCGTCTTAAATGTCCATATTGTGGGCAAGTTAACACTTTTGATATTGCGTCTACACGTGTTAGTAAGTCAAAGGCAGCGCAGAAAACGTAGATTTTCTTCTTGTTTGAGAGAGCTTTATTTATTAGTTAACCTTGTTATCAACATGTTATAACTCTTAAGGAGTCTCTTATAGTGAAAGTACTCTTAAATGATGGTTTAGAGCAACAGGGTTTAAAAGTTTTCCATGATGTCGGAATAGAAACAGACACAAAAAAACGTGATCTAAGCGGTTTAATAGCTGAAATAGGTCAGTTCGATGCTTTGGTTGTGCGAAGTGCTACAAAAGTTACGCGTGAAATTATTGAAGCAGGTGCAAAAGGAAACCTCAAAGTTGTAGGACGAGCAGGCGTTGGTTACGATAATATAGATGTTGTTGCTGCTTCTGAGTTTGGTATTGTGGTAAAATTTGCTCCATATGGTAGTACTAATGCTGTTGCTGAATTAGCTATTGATTTAATGTTAAGCATTTCTCGCAATACCCCGCAAGCTCATAATTCACTTAAAAATGGTGTATGGCTAAAGAAAAAGTTTGAAGGAAAAGAATTAGCTTACAAAACTTTAGGTATCATAGGTTGTGGTCGTATTGGTCAGAAACTTGCCTGTATCGCTAAACGTGGTTTTGACATGGACGTACTTGGTTATGATCTTTATCCTAATAAGGATAACAGCGGTGGAATTAAGTATGTAAGTAAAGAGGAGCTTCTTCAAAAATCTGATTATATCAGTATTCACACAGGTGGAAAAGATGCTGTTATAGGTGAAAAAGAGTTGGCTCAAATGAAACCTACCGTTTTTATTATAAATACGTCACGGGGTAATAACATTGACCCAGCAGCTCTCTATATTGCACTTAAAGAGAAACGAATATGTGGTTACTCAACAGATGTGTATAAGGTAGAACCAAAAGCCGAAGGCGACCCATTCGATGACCCGCTAAAAGAGCTTGACAACGTTGTTTTAAGTAGTCACCTTGGTGCGTCTACTGTTGAGGCTCAAGTTGAAACCTCAACTGAAATTGCTCGTGTCATCTCTAGTTATCTTTTAGGTGGAGATTTCGTTAATGCTGTTAATGCTGGCGAAAATATTGAAGTAGAAGAAAAACAGGTGTTCACCCTTTTTGTACATCACAAAGATGTTCCTGGAGTATTTGCAAACATTGATAAAGTTCTCGCGGAAAATAACATTAACATACGTGCAAACTATAGTCGACAAATAAATACGGGATACGCCATAAGTGTCTATGTGCTACACCATCAAGTTACACAAGAAATTGTTACACAACTACAAGCAGTACCAAATATTTGTCACGTCAAATACTAACTTTTTTTATTTATTTTTAAAGTCATAACGCGATAAGTCAAGTTGCGTACCACAATCAGGTGTAACAAAATAAAACACGTAACTGCACTTGACGCAAATGTGTTCTTGATTTTTTAGTCTTTCTATAACGTGTGAACCACATTTAGGGCACTTCATATTATGCGAACTTGTCATTAAATCGCCAACAGTAGTTTTGAACATGCAATTGTTTGTTTATACTGAAAAAGAAAAGGGTTATTTTTTGATTTTTTTAACGATTTTTTCTAGTATATCTTCGATGTTGGGGTGACCAATTTCTTGTAAATTATATTGTACCCGCGTATTTGGTTTGTTAATTTTTATAACTCTTCCTAAATCGATTGGTGTAGCAATGATTACTGAGTCACATTCGGTTTGTTCAATAGTGGTCGCTAGGTCGCTCATTTGTTGTTCATCATAACCCATGGCAGGTAATAGTTTTCCAATATTCGGATAGATACGGTATGTTTCAGATAGTCTGCCTACAGCGTAGTTGCGTGGATCTATAATTTCAGCAGCGCCAAAACGTCGAGCAGCTACGATACCTGCTCCAATTTTCATTTCGCCATGGGTTAAAGTTGGACCATCTTCTACTACTAACACTTTTTTACCCTTAATAACATCTGGATTATCAACGCTAATAGTGGAGGCTGCGTCTATTACTGTGGCTTTTGGGTTTACCTGTTCAATGTTTTTTCTAACAGTTAAGATATTGTCAAAGTCTGCGCTGTCGATTTTGTTGATTATAACAACGTCAGCGAGGCGTAGTGTAACTTCGCCTGGATAGTAAGACAGTTCGTGACCTGGTCGTAATGGATCTACAACGGTAATCATTAAGTCAGGTTGATAGAATGGAAAATCGTTGTTGCCTCCATCCCATAAAATTATGTCACAACCACTTGGGTCATTTTCTGCTGCACGTAGTATTGCCTCATAATCTACACCTGCATAAATCACGTTTCCTCTGGAGATATGCGGTTCATATTCTTCCATTTCTTCAATAGTACAGTTATGTTTTTTTAGATCATCAATTGTTGCAAAACGTTGTACTTTCTGTGCAACTAAGTCACCATAAGGCATAGGATGGCGAACAGCAATTACCTTTAACCCATGTGACATTAGCACCTCTGCGACACGGCGTGAGGTTTGACTTTTACCACAACCGGTGCGAACTGCTCCTACAGCGATGACGGGTTTGGTACTTTTTAACATAGTGTTTTTTGGTCCTAGTAAAGAAAATTTTGCTCCGGCACTATTTACTTGGGCACTGATGCTCATAACTGTAGAGTAAGGTACATCACTGTATGCAAAGACACATTCGTCGGCATCAAGGATTTTGATAAGTTTTTGAAGGTCGTCTTGAGGATAAATGGGAATTCCTTCTGGATAAAGACTGCCTGCGAGTTCAGCAGGGTATTTTCGGTCGGCAATGTTTGGAATTTGTGTGGCAGTGAATGCAACTATTTTGTATGAGGGGTTGTCACGGAAACAAGTGTTAAAATTGTGAAAATCTCGTCCAGCAGCACCAATAATTATAATTTTTTGTTGCGTCATATAATCTACCCTTATGCTAAAAAATTTTACATCTATTTTGTTAATATAAAGTTTTGTGCAGTCATACTTTTTATCTGTTGCTCAAGTATTATAAATTAGAGTTTTAGTCAAAGAATTCTTTTTAGATGATTTCCGAAAGGTAAATAGCTTGAACATGACCAAATATACATTAGGCTTAGTGATTTGTGCTAGTTTAAAAGTCTGTCAGGGGAAAAATATGGTGACGACAAAAAAAGTTCTATGTTTCATAGTTATTACACTTCTTGTGTTCTCAAGTTTTCACATGATCCTTGTTATGCAAAATAATGTTGCTGCAGCGTTTGATTCTGATGATTTGTTAAAGTTTGAGTGGTCGCAGTTTAATGGTGATTCTTCTTTTACTCGTTTTTCTCCTGGGCCTGCTCCTTCTACTAGTACGGTTACTTGGCAGGCTGATATTGCTAATTTACATAGTTATATTGCAGCTTTTGATGGTTTTGTTTTTGCTACAACTAATGTGTCAGTACTCGCGCTTGAGTACAATACGGGTAATGTAGTTTGGGAATTGCATGTTGAAATGAATGGTACTTGGCCTGTGGCGTATAAATTGGATGATACTCGTATGATTGTAGAAAGTACTTGTATTGAAACTGCGACAGGTAAAATTCTTTGGGTTAGCCATGATTTTTGTGCTGATACTGGAAATTTTAACTCTAATACGTATGTCCCTGAAGAAAAAATGTTTTACTTAAAAGTGGATGCATTTGTGCAGGCGTGGAATTTTTCTGACTTGTCAAAATCTCCTGTTTTAGTTTGGACTACTTATGTTCCTGGTGGTGGCAGAGTAGGTTCAGGTGTGACGTATGGTGATGGTAAGCTTTTTCCTGGTTCTTTTCAGGATCAGCAGATAGCTATTGATGCTAAAACAGGTGAGGTTTTATGGACTACGTTTACAAAGTCTGCTATGATTTTTTTTGGTTCATATGCGGATGGTAAATTTATTCGAGGTGGTACTGATGATAATACTATGTACTGTTTTGATGCTAATACTGGCGAAATTTTGTGGACTTATGTTGCTGAAACTTCTGGTTACTTCTGTTCTGGTACAGCTATTGGCTATGGTATGGTGTATTCGCCAAATAAAGATGGGTATATATATGCTATAAATATCGATACCGGTAAACTGGTTTGGCGTTATCAAGGACCTGGCACCATGATTTTCCCTGGAATGCCAACTGTTGCAGATGGTAAAGTGTATGTTACTTCTGGTCAAAACGCTAGTTATGGTGACGAGTTTGGATCATCTGAGTTTGCTTGCTTAGATGCTTTTACAGGTAAAGCCATTTGGACATTACCTATTGAGGCTTATGCACCAAGGGAATCTGTAGCAGTTGCATACGGTTATCTATATCTTATACCTGGTGAGGTAACGGAAGCTGTAGATTCTACTTCCGGAGATGAATACGACTTGATGGGTCATATTTGGGCGTTTGCTTCCTCAAGTAAAACAGAGTCAAACGATGTTTCTTGGAGTATGTTTCAGCATGATGCTGTTCGTTCTTCAATTGGCACAAAAGGACCTGAAAATTTGAGTCTAGTTTGGAGTTTCACAACAGATGGTGCCGTTTTATCTTCCCCCAGTGTTGTTAATGGTATTGTCTATTTTGGTTCACAGGATCACAACATTTATGCTGTTGACGCTAAATACGGCAACAAAATCTGGAGTTTCACAACCAATAACACTGTTGAGTCCTCTGTTGCTGTTGCTAACGGCAAAGTTGTAACAGGTGCAGAAGACGGTTATGTCTATTGTCTTGATGCTTACACTGGTAAACTGTTATGGAAAGTATTTGTCGACGGGAATCAACCCGTAACATATGGCGCGGCAGTTATGATAAGATCCTCACCTGCTATAGTTGACAATGTTGTCTACATAGGTTCACTTGATGGCAATCTTTACGCCATAGACTTTGTCGATGGCATAATACTTTGGAAATATCAAACAGGCGGCTGGATAAAATCTTCTCCAACAATTTCCAGCAATGCCGTCTATATAACCTCAGAAACCCCCGATTCTGGAACAATATACAAAATTGATACCAACACTGGTGCTTTAATATGGAAACAAACGTTACCTTATGAATACCAGTTCACCGGTGGCTATGACATGATAGGCACACCCACAGTAGCAGACGGAAAAGTATTTACCTCTGCTAACCTTCGAACTTATTACTGTCTAGATGACCAAAACGGAAAAGTAGTCTGGACTTTTACAAACCCCGCTGCTAATGAATTCATAGTATCCTCCCCGATATATCTAGATGATAAATTATTTATAGTTGACAAATTTGACATAACATGTCTGAATGCTTCAACAGGTAACAAAATTTGGAACACTTTCACAGGCGATGAATATTACGTTTCACCATCCTATGCTGACGACAAAATTTACATAGTAACAAGTGAACGCAACATCTTCATTTTCAACGCTACATCAGGCGAAAAACTCGGACGCTACATAATACCCTCTCCAAGCTGGTCATCACCAACACTATATAATGAAAGATTATACATTGGAAGCAAAGACTGGAAACTTTACTGCCTTGGAGAATACAACACAGACACTATGACTATTACCCTACAAACTGACAAAACTCAACTTAAAACAGGCGATTCACTCTCTCTATCAGGACAACTCTTTCCAATACTGCCCAAAGTCGACATAATACTTACCATAATTGACCCTAACGAACACACCCAAACCTTTACAGTTACAACAAAACACGATGGAACATACAACTACACATACATACCACACATAGATGGCACATACACCGCTACAGCAATATACCAAACAAACCCAAACATAACAAGCAAAACCTTAACTTTTAACTTAAACACACCCACCAATGAACAACAACCCCAAATCACCCAGATACCATCATACATATACTTTATTATAGGTACACTTACAGCCGCCCTGGTAATATCAATAATACTTTTGGTTCTAAAAAAGCAACACGCAACTACTCACTGAATCTGTGGTTGCTGTAAAAACCTTATATGTCGCATATCCATGTTTTTGGTGCTTAACTAAAACAGTAAAGATATAATATAGAAATTCCACTAACGTCATATACTAAAGCCCAGTGGTGTAGCGGTCAAGCATAGGGGTCTCTGGAGCCCTTGACAAGAGTTCGAATCTCTTCTGGGCTACCTGACAATTTTTTGTAGCGACCAACATTGGATTATGTTATTAGCGACAGATTGAAAATTTTCGTGGTGATACATATCCAACTACCGTTTTATGTGTTTGAAGAGACTTTGAGAAACAAGTTTTTTCTTGCAACCTTTTTACCACAATTGGGCGAGAGAATACTCAGCATAACGGCTGTAGCTGAATCGTAGTACATAATTATTGTTATTGCTTTGATGTTGTTTTTCCTAGACAATATTTTGGGCTGTCGCTTAGGCGGTGTCACATAATTAGGTTATGGTCTTTTAGTCATGACTATGATTGTGTGTGTTTCATGTCGTGTTTGTGCTTAGGTATGGGTGTTAGTTATTTGTGGCTTTTTGGGATTAAAAATTGATGTAAAAAAGCTCAAGGGCAGTTACTTGTAGACTTGGGTGTGAAGGTGTTTGTGTTACATGTTAGTCTGATAATTTCCTATTTTTGTTGGTTGTATCTTGATTGTTTTTGTTTCTAAACTATTTGACTTGTTGAAGTGCAATTTTGCTATAGGTAACTGTTTGAGTTTCAGAGATAAAAGGTAACTTTTAGAAGGACCTCTATAGTTTAGCTAAGTTCTATTGTTCTATTGGTCAATCATGGTGAAACAATCAAACTATATAAGTGTACCCACATAGGCAATAGGCTTTTAGAGATATCCCGCATAGGTTGCGGCGATTCATTTTGCATGTCCACAATTTTTATATATGCTCTTAGGTAGGTCATCATTAAAAATTGAATTGGTGACAAATAAAATGAATAACAAACTTAATTTATTCTCAAAAAGAAAAAAATTCTTGTTTTCTTTAACTTTGATATTTGCTTTGTTAACAATGGTTCTTTTACCACTCCCTGTAAGTTTCGCTGTTCCTGTTACTGCTACCCCTACCGGTGTGGATGGTAGAATTCTCACTCCAGACCTGACTGGAGATACATCTAACTGGGTTGAAATTGCGAGAAATGGTGACTACTCGCTGATTGTGCGTGCGAATTTTATTAACGTTTACAACGCAGCTGCACGTTATGGGGATCCAACTTGGCAATACGTGCCTTACGGTTCGTCAAATACTTACACCTCCTCTAATGTTCGCAACAATATTAACGCATGGTTCAATGGTGTTGCTATGGGTGCAGCTGATAATCTGTCTACTAATGCTAGACTGCGTAATTACACTGTGCAGAGCAATGCGTTGAGCGTTCTTGGTACTAGTTGCAATCCTGCTATGTCTTTGAATGATGGCTTTAGTCAACCCTCTTCTTATCAGGTTGGTAAAGGCAATGATGTTGCTTTTGTCTTGAGTTACAGTGAAGCTGCAACATTCTTATCTAAAACACATGATTTACGTAAATCAAATCCTCAGATGCAACCAAGTAATACTAATGCAGCTGCAAACTATGCTAAAATCGCTATTCCACAGCTTTATTGTTATGGTATGTGGCTTCGTTCTCCTGGTGATGTTAGTGGCACTATGGGTGCTTTGACTTACACTGGCAGAGTTTTCCAACAGTACGCATCTCCTGGTAGCATTCAAGAGTACGGACTTGTGTATCCAGCACTGTGGGTGAGTTCAAGTATTTTTGAGACTAAGGGTACTGTTAATGTTGTTCATAAGGATGCTAATAGTGGCGTAGTTTTGTTTAGTGATACGGATAGTGTTGTTCCTGGTGTGTATGGTCCTTATGGTCCGATGAGTTTTCCTGGTTATGATGTTGGTGTGTTGGCTTTGGATAGTGATCCTGCGTCAGGTGTGATTGCTGCTGGTGAGGTTAAAAACATTGTTTATTTGTATACTTTAGCTCCTGTTTGTTATGATGTGTCTGTGGTTAATAGTTATGCTGTGGTGACTGGTGCGGGTAGTTATGCGTCTGGGTCTTTGGTTACTGTTGATGCTGGGTTGCGGTCTGGTTACTCTTTTGCTGGTTGGTCATGTCAGGGTATTGCTGCTTTGCCTAGTGATTCTGTTGTGTCTTTTAGTATGCCTGCTAATGATGTTGTTATTACAGCTAATTGGGTGCCTGTTTTGTATGATATTTCTTATGTGTTAAGTACTGGTACTAATGCTCCTGGTAATCCGACTGTGTATACTGTGGAAAATGCCCATTTGCTTAGAATAAATAATCCAGAATTGCGTGGTTATACTTTTTTGTATTGGATGATTGTGTGTGCTAATGGTACAAGGTTTGAGTTGACTTCTGCTGGTATCCCTGCTGGTACTACTGGTAATCTTACGGCAATGGCGATTTGGGATCCAGTACCAATTCTATATCGTATTAGTTATGTGTTAGATGATGGTGTTGGTGCTTCTGGTAGTCCTGTTGAATATGCTGTGACTAGTGTTTTTCCGATTGATATTGGTAATCCGTCTAGGGCTGGTTACTCGTTTTTGGGTTGGATAGCTGTTTATTCTAATGGTACCATGTCTTCTTTGGTGTCTTCTTATAGTATTCCTGCTGGCAGTGCGTGTGATGTTACGTTGTATGCTTTTTGGAGTCCAATTGTGGTGTCTTATAGTATAGGTTATGTGTTAGGCGGCGGTGGTGTTAATGCTGTGGGTAATCCAGTTATGTATAGTGTTGGTGGGTTGCCTGTTAGTGTTGCTGGGGCGTCTAGGGCTGGTTACACGTTTTCGTAT
>JAIRJY010000041.1 GCA_031260365.1 Nitrososphaerota archaeon
CATTTGCACCATAATATATAGTGCCCGAAGGAACGTTAGTCATGTTATATTTAAGATCACCAGTTTTAGCATCAAGTGCGAACATGTTATTACCACTAGCTAACTAAATGTATGCCCAAGTACCACGGTTGTTTATGCTAAGCCATGTTAACACCTGTCCAGTTGATATTCTGCCGCCTCCAAAACTGTAAGAGCGTTCCCAAAGTTTTTCACCTGTGTGTACATCAACTGCTACAATTGCTTGTGTTGGTGAACCACTGACATATTTGTTATAATATAAAACACCCGCAATGATGATAGATCCTACAAATTTACCTTCATAAGCATCTCCATCTTGGTATGAAACATCACCAGTATTTCCACCTGACAAACCGCCCATTGTTTCGCCCACAGGCATACTCCATAGAATGTGTGCACTTTTTGGCGCGTCATTATATGGTGCATACAAGTTTGCTGGTTTATATGCCCAACTTCCAGCAATAGAATACCATTCGCGGAGTTGTGAATCAATAGGTCTGTACCAATATTCCAAAGGAAGTGAGTGTCCTGGGTACTCTAGCTTTTTATCTGCTTGAACAACTAGTTCAACAATTTCACTTTGACTCGCAGCATACCAGCCACTTGCTACGCTAGAAGTGCCTGAATTGTATTCTACGCGATCAAAAGTACATTGTAACCTATAGACTCCTATTATTTCAGGTACATATGAGTAACCAACTGTTCCAGTTGCCCAGGTCATACTTTTAACGGTCTCAGTGTGTCCATTTGGATCAGTTATAGTTAAAGTTACATTCCAGCCATCACCGTCACGTGCCAAGAAATTCAACAGACCAAAATTAATTAAAACAGATTGACCAACACCTACTGGTTTTGGAACTGCATCAACAAATGGAAATGTTGGAATTTCGTGACTTGATTGTGCATTTGTAGTGCCTGTAGCTGCAAACATTGACATAGTAAACGACAAAATCAGCAATACTGCTATTGCTGAAAACATTGTTTTATTTTTAAAGACTTTACTTTTCATTACAAATTTCCCAAAAACAAGTAGACAACAACATGTTAAAAAGTTTCGTTTAAACCATCATTAGGGCAACTATTACATGTTGATTTTGTTTGTGTAAATAATATGGCAAAACATGTTGAGAGCAGGTGGTTTATTTGTGTGGTGTTGATGTTTAGCGTTGTGTTCTGGGCGAGGACAACCTCGAACGGTTTAATGGATGGTGCGTCTCCAAGTACGAGTGCTTTAACGCTTTACTCCTATAATGGCGAAAAGATGTATTATTCATATATTTTTGATAGCGGTACAACACAAAATATCTTAGACGAGTTGGATGCTGTTAAAACCACAAAAGCTAAGACCTGGTCTTTGGACGATATAACTCTGCCGATCTACGGTTTTCATATTGTTGCAACGGATGGTTCAGGAATATTTGTTGCTTGGTCAAATAATTACTGGATTTCACAGGATGGAACAGTTTATATTTTTTACTTTAACTTTGAAAAACTTGTGGCGGATTACTTAACGATGAATGTCGGGGAGTCTTCTTTTTCTGGTTTTCCACGTGTTCGCTTTCTTACCCAAGATGAAAACGGATGGAACACAGCTCTTCTCACACCTGCCAAAAAATTGGATATACCTGACGGTATCACTATGACATTGGATTCGTGGAACAATGATGTTGTAACCGTAACTATTGCGAATAACCGTGACATGGTTTGGACGTATGGGGTAGCTTATGAACTTCAAGTGTTGTTGGATGGGGTATGGTACGAAATTTCTGTCACCCCCGGACATTGGGGCTTTACATCTGTTGCTTTGACTATTCCAGGTGGTGCGGAACGTGAAGAAACCTATTATCTGCATATGTATGGCAAATTACCCGCAGGAACTTATCGCCTTGTATCTCATGGTATATCAGTTGAAAACACTATACCGTAACAGTTGTCATCTATAGTGGAACTATGTTGCAATTAACAAAAATCGTCAATGGCATAGAAAACGCACGAGTACGTAACAATTGTCATCTATAGTGGAACTATGTTGCAATTGTTGTATATGGACTGGTGGTTTGCCGTTTTTTTGAACCTAAAATCAAAAACCTTCTTAACAAGTCTAACAAACCTGTTGGCTACCAGAATGATGATGCCCGCATATTTTTCTCTCTAAACCCCAAAATGCTGATTCATATACAACACAGGCAAAAATTGTTAAGGTGTCATAAACTTTTTTACGATGTTCAATTAACATGTTTTTAAGCCCATGTTCTAACAGTTGATAGATGACCCTATACTTACCAATACGCAGAGACCTAAAACCCTGAAAATCCCCTGTTAGCAACTTACCCGCTAATGGGTTGCTTTCCAAAATCTGTAGTTCTCTAAAAATTCTAACTCTCACATGTTTATCTAAACAATCAAACTGTTTGATAACTGCTTTAGAAAGGATGATTTTAGAGTTCTTCTTCATCAATATCCAATTCTTTTAATGCTTCTTCAAAAGTGTAAACACGACCTTCAGCAAAATCCTTCTTACTCTGCTCTAAACGATCTAATACCCCTTCACAACTTAGAAGCTCTAAAGTCTCCTTTAACGACTCCAGCTCGGAACGAAGCTTTGGCATTTCTTCAACTACTGCTTTGAGATTTTTTTTGTCTTCTTCAGTGAAAACAACTTCAACCATTTATAAAACACCATACCCCATTACGTCTTACAAATTATTAAAATTTTCCTAAAATAATAATTTCCCTCTCCTGCGGCACACATTTTTGGAAACTATGTTTTAACTCCAATCTTTTTAGTTTCTCGGACGTTAACGTTAGAGAAATCAGTATTTATCAGCTAAAAACCAGTTTTCCGAGGCAGTTAACATATTAGGCTTTTGCAAGAGGTCTATTAAATGCTTGTTTGTGGTTTCATAAATTTTTTTATAGGAAAGTGCCTTTTCATTGTCGTGTTTTTTGTAGGGTAAGTGTTCAATTATGGCAAATAAGCGTTATTTTAAACGTCACACAGAAGCACACGCGTCAATAAAAATGTGATTTGCGATATTACGGCTTTTTATTTTGTATTGTGCTGGGTTAAACATAAAAAAATGTGTAACGATACTGTTTATTTGTGTTTTAGTTGTGTAGTGTTTTAGTGGGAATGTCAAGTGCTGTAGTAGTTGTAGCTTGTGAAAATGTTAATAAATTGTTGACAAAAGATATAACTTATGTTGTAATAGAAATATAGTGGATGGAAAGATATGCTTAATAGAAGTGATTATTTGCAAAAAATACGTCCTTTCATCAGAAAAGATGTTATCAAGGTTATAACAGGTCTGCGTCGTTCGGGGAAAAGCGTAATATTGGAACAACTTCAAGACGAGATAAACAGCCCAAACACTATTTATCTAAACTTTGAAGATTTGGACATAGACCATTTACTCAATTATAAAATGTTACATGATTATGTTTGCGAAAAAATCGGAGACAGCAAAGAACAATTCTACATATTTTTAGATGAAATTCAAGATGTTGAAGGTTGGGAAAAAGCTGTTAATTCGCTTAGAGTAAAATTCAAAGCTGACATTTACATTACGGGTTCTAACTCAAAAATGTTGTCAAGTGAGCTTTCAACATACATTACAGGTAGATACGTAGAGTTTGTTGTGCAGCCCTTTTCTTTTTCCGAATTTAAACAGATTAATTCAAAATATACTTTCGATGAGTATTTGCAATATGGTGGAATGCCATTTTTGCACAGTATTAACTTTGAAGCAAAAGAGAGTAAAAAGTATCTAAAAGATGTGTTTAACTCTATATTGTTAAAAGATGTCGTGAAGCGTAACAACATTCGTGATGTTGATTTATTGGAGCGTATTGTAAACTATGTGCTAAACAATGTGGGCAAACAGTTTTCAGCAGCTAGTATATCAAATTTTTTTAAGCAAGAAAAAAGAGTGGTTGCGCCTGAAACTATTTTAAATTATTTGAAGGCATGTGAGGAAGCGTTTTTGTTTAAAAAATTATCATATCAAGATGTTATCGGCAAAAAAGCGTTAAATGTGAACGAAAAATATTATGTTGCCGATCACGGTCTTAGAGAAGCAGTAAGCGGAACGAACCTTAATAATCAAGAAATAATTCTAGAAAATATTGTCTGTTTGGAGCTTATCCGTAGAGGATATACTGTAAAGGTTGGGCGTAGTGTAGGTGATAAAGAAATTGATTTTGTATGTGAAAAGGGTAGTGATAAATTGTATGTGCAAGTATGTTACATTTTAAGTGAGGAAAAAACGATTGAACGTGAATTTGCATCACTGTTAGGTGTAAGGGATAATTATCCTAAAATAGTGTTGTACAAAAAAAGTTCGTTTAAAGGTAATTATGAGGGTATTCCTGCGGTAGATATTGAAAAATGGCTACTTGAAAACACTGTGACACAAACATAAAAAAAATACATAGCAAGAAACATGCCATTCGTACCCTTATTATGTAACATTTAATGTGTACGTTAATGTTTTGGTATAGAAAAAAATTAAAAGTTTTTAAATGAAATTTGTGTATTTTTGTTAGTGTTTTTTGTAGTGTTTTGGTGGAGTTTGTGTGTCGATTGTTCTGCTTGAGCATCCAGTTTTCTTTTTATTGTTTTGTTTTTTAGTTTTTCAACATCTTGTTTCAACATATTTTGTTTTTTATGTGCTACTGTGCAGGTTGTGTATATGTCATAATAGGTTAAATTATGTTATTTAAATAATACTGTGAAAGTAGTGTATCCATTTGTGGTGTAGAACAGTTTAGTATGCATTTGATAAAAATATATATGTGTGTTTTTATATACGTTTGTTTTGAATAAAATAATAGTTTGAAGTGATTCTGATATGACACATAATAATGTTCCGTTTGACTTGAAAATTAACACTAAATTTAGTTCGCGAAATAGCAATCGTATACTTGCATTTTTAACTGTTTTACTGCTTGCAACTGCATTATTGCCTGCTTTTACGCTGCCTGTTATGGCGGAAACAGAAAATGTTACCTTTTTAGATGAAACAGGTAGCATGAAGTCAGTTTCAGCTACTGTTCTTGCTAGTCAAACAGATATGCTATCAACGTTGACTGGTGGTTGGTATATAGTTAGAGGCGAGTTTAATGTTGGTGATAGGGTTG
>JAIRJY010000165.1 GCA_031260365.1 Nitrososphaerota archaeon
TGCTCAGATTAAAGCTGCGTACACAGACAACAGCATCAAAAATTGACACTAAACAAAAAACTGTTACAATACAAACGCCCGAAGGAACAAAAGAAAACATCAACTATGACAAACTTGTAATCGCAACGGGTGCTGACCCATTTATGCCACAGATTAGAGGTAAAGAAAAAGTGGGTATCTTAAGGCTACGCAACATTGAAGATGGTGAAAAAATTGATTCCGTTGTTAACTCTGGTGCCAAATCTGCAATAATTATGGGTGCAGGTTTAATCGGGTTAGAGCTTGGAGTTGCTTTAATTGAGCGGGGGTTACAAGTCACCGTTGTTGAAATGTTGCCGCAGATTTTGCCACAAATGCTTGATGTAGATATGGCGAAGTTTGTTCAGAACCATCTCGAGCAGAATGGCATGAAAATTCTGTTAAATAGAACAGTAGAAGAAATTCTTGGTGATGACAAGATTTCAGCGATTATAGCAAGTGGGGAAAGCTTCACAGCAGACATGTTCATTAACGCTTTTGGTGTTCGCGCTAACACAAAAATTGCCGTTGACTCGGACATACCTCTTGGCGAAACAGGCGCAATTAAGACTAATGAATATATGGAAACTGAGGTAAAGGATGTTTATGCAATAGGTGACTGCGCGGAAACCGTTCACGTTATCACACGTAAACCGATTTGTCCACAGTTAGGCACTGTTGCAGTTCGGCAAGGCAAAGTTGCAGGTACAAATATTGGCGGAGCCAGAACACAATTTACTGGAGTTTTGAATTCTACAGTCACTAGGTTATTTAATATTGAAGCAGGTGCGACCGGAATAAATGAAACGATGGCAACAAAAAATTGTATTGACATAGTTATTGGTGTAGTTAACAGTAAGACCAAAGCAGATTATTATCCCTCAGCAAAACCAATTAAGGTTAAATTGATTGTTGAAAAAGAGTCAGAATGTATTGTTGGTGCTCAGGTTGTTGGTGGAGAAGAAGTTACCCAACGTATCAATGCCTTGTCTTTTGCAATACAAAAAAAAATGACAGTACGAGAACTTGCTAAAGCAGATACTGCATATGCACCACCAATATGTGAAGCATGGGAGCCAATGGTTTTGGCTGCAGAGATCGTTTTAATGAAACTTAAGTAATTATTTGCCATGCCTATTTTGAGTTAAAATCAAGATGGAAAAAAGGGTGTTTTTGAGGCACATAAAAGGTGTAATACGTAAACCATGCGTTGAACTCATTTGTAATTTAGATATACACTAATTTTGCGCAGAGTTTTTTGTGGCTATTGCTGTTTCTAGTGCTACAACACCAGGCAGTTTTTTTCCCATTAGAGCTTCCACTAATGCTCCACCTGCGGTGCTAATATAGCTAATTCTGTTGGTTAAACCGTACTGATCAAGAGCAGCAATTGTATTTCCTCCGCCGGCAAGGCTGGAAGTTTTACTATTAGCGATTGTTTCGAATACCGTTTTAGTTCCATAGCAGAAATTGCTGTTTTCGTAAACACCTAGTGGTCCGCTTACGACAATTGATTGTGCTTTTGAGATTATATTTACGTATTTTTCAACAGTTTTTGTACCTATGTCAAAAATGGGGTACTCTGAAGGTAAATGATTTACAGGAATCTCGACACGTTTGCCGTCAACATTTAATGCAACATCAACAGGTAATATGATTTTATCTGAATAATTGATAAGTAAATTTTGTATTCCAGGTATAAGGTTTAAGAGCTCTTTTTTCTCTAGAAACTCCATTGTTCCTTCTCCCAAGTTTAAACCTTTAGCTACCAGAAAGAGTTGTGAAATTATACCGCCTAATAAAAGACTGTCAGCCACGTTATTGTTCAAAATGTATTTACTGATTTCTAAACTGTCATCAGCTTTTGCTCCGCCCATAATATAGATACAGGGATGTTGCGGGTTTTCTAAGACTTTATTTAGTTGTGTAAGTTCACGTTCCATAATACGACCAGCTGCACTAGGTAAGACTGCTGTGAACCCAATCATAGAAACATTGTCACGATGCGCAACTGAAAAAGCATCGTTAACAAAAAGGTCTGCTAATGGTGCAAGATTTTTAACAAGATCAGTGTTTGATTGCTGAGCAGGGGTGCCACTTTTGGTTTCTTCAGACCAACTACGTACGTTTTCTAGAACAAGAATTTCTCCTGTCTGAAGCTGTTTAACAGCATTTTTAGCTTTTTCACTAAAAAGATCATCAACATATTTTACGGGACGTTTGAGCATTTTTTCCAAAATATTTGCATGCTGGCTAAGGTCAGTGTAATCTAAGTCACCTTTACGCCCTTGATGCGATAGAACAACGACTTTAGCACCTTTCTCCATTAATTCTTTAAGAGTGAACTGGGCATGTGCAGATATACGTACACTACTTGTAATTTGTTTTGTTAGCAAATCAACTTCTGAGTTAAAGTCTACGCGCACAATTACGGTTTTGTTTTTCACATTAAAGTCATTTAAAGTCTTAAACGGTACCATACTAACACGCACCCTTTAGATGATCTACCGGGTAAAAGAAAAAATGTTTTATTTAAATTTGTTTGTATAGCAAATTATTATAAATTAGCTTTTTTACCTACAAACTCTATTAAATCTACCATTCGGTTACTAAAACCCCATTCATTATCATACCAAGCGAAAATTTTAATAAAGTTACTTTTTTCACCAAGCACCATCGTTAATTGTGAATCAAACACTGCTGAGTAAGGATTATGTAAAACATCACTGGATACAATTGGATCTTCAGTGTATTGCAATATGCCGTTTAATGACTCTTCAGCAGCCTCTTTCATAGCTTTGTTAATTTCTTCTTTAGTGACATCTCGATCTAGGATAGCAGTTAAGTCAACAATACTCACATCTGGCGTGGGTACACGTAAAGAAACACCATTCATTTTTCCCGAACAATCAGGTAACACTAAATCAATTGCTTTCGCAGCACCAGTATTTGTTGGGATAATATTAATTGCTCCAGCACGGGCTCTGCGCGGGTCTTTATGTGATAGATCTTGAATACGTTGATCGTTAGTGTAGCTGTGGCATGTTGTCATAAGTGCTTTTTCGAGACCAAAATTGTCTGCAAGAACTTTACTTATTGGAGCCAAACAATTGGTTGTACAACTAGCGTTACTAAGGATATTGTGTTTTTCGTTATCATAGTTTGAATCATTAACACCAATTACAAATGTTGCATCTGGGTCTTCTGCTGGTGCAGAGATAAGAACTTTTTTTGCTCCTGCTTGCAAGTGTTTTGATGCGCCTTCACGGTTAGTGAATAACCCAGTTGACTCCACAGCCAAATACACTTCTAGATCTTTCCAACAAAGTTGAGCTGGATCTTTTTGGGCTAAAACTTTTAATTTTTTATGATTAACAATAAGATCGTTGCCATCCACTTCGACTGTTCCAGGGAACCTTCCGTGTACAGAGTCGTATTTAAGAAGGTTAGCGTTGGTTTTTGCGTCGGTTAAGTCATTTATAGCTATAAAATCTATATTTGCATTACGTTCAAGCGCAGCTCGATATAAAAGTCTTCCAATTCTTCCAAACCCATTAATTCCAACTTTAATCATATTACTCACTGTGACCAAACTTAATCAGGTAATTTACTATGGAATTATACTGCAATTATTATTAATTTTTATGATTAAACGCACAATTAAATGTTTAGAACAAGAAAAACAAAATGTTAACAACATGACTTCTTGAGGCAGTATCTTATTCGACTATTTTTTGCATAAAAGGCAGCTAGTCGTGTCTGTACCTATTTGTGACATCTCAACCGTGTCTATTATAGCTTAAGATGATTAAAACCTAAATTCTGCGTATTTTTACTATATACTGGTATTTGTGTGAGTTTTAACTTATTTTTGTCGATAATGTCTCAACTAAAATGTTGTGGAGGGTTATTTTTATTTTTGTAACTCACGTTTTTGTTGTATAATATAATTATGTTATATATCATAGCTGGAAATTTGTTATACAATTGTTACGCAAGAAACAAAAATTGGAGTATAAAAAGTAAAAATAATTAGACATAATAAACAAAACATGTGTCGAAAAGTATTGAATGTTTTCCAGTTATATATATTACAATTTTGACGAGAATTCAGGGTAAAAATAAATAGTTAAGATATGCTAAAGCAAATGTATTTAAGTAATACTCATTTGGTTTTATTATAAGTCTATAACAGTAAAAGTTACAAATAGTGAAATATAAAAGCTAGGTAAGTGTGTTAATTGAAGACATTTAACTCAAATAGTAAGCCATTGATAACAGCAGTGCTATTGTTGTTTGTATTTGCAGTATTATCAGTAGTGCCACTGGCAAATGCCTTAAACACACCTGTTTTGTCCGCTAACTCTGGTTCTGTTGCTGACATAATAACAGTTTCTGGTAGCGGTGCACCAGTAGGAGAGAATGTATCAATCTACTGGGACAATGTCAGTAATACTGCTCTATTGAATTCAACTAGTGTATCTGAATCTGGTACCTATAGTGCAACTGTTACTATTCCAGAGGCTATTGCAGGTAACCATTCCATAATTGTGCATGATGGCACAATTTCAAATAGCATTGAATTTACGATTGAAACGAAAAATAATGGTATTGCAGTGCCCATAGAAATTCTCATATTTGGTATAGTTGCCGTGATTATAGCTACTGGTTTTGCAGGAGAATTTTTGACAAAAAAAACTGGCATTCCAATATTTATTTTCATTATACTTATTGGAATTGTATTGGGACCTGTTGCAGGTATTTTTCCTCGTGAAAGTTTATTAGCGACATTACCAATTTTTGCAACTTTAACTCTTTTAATGGTCCTATTCCATGCAGGTCTAGGTTTAAGATCCCAATCTGTTCTTGCGATTGGTGGTCGAGTATTTGTCCAAACAACGGTGTACACTTTGGCGAGTATTGCGTTGATTGGCGCACTTGGCTATTTTGTTCTGAAATGGGACTTCTTACAAGCGTTTATTTTTGCGTCAATAATAGGTGGTGAAATTACGGCAGCAGTAGTTGTACCTTTGAGTGTTTCAATGAAACTTAAAGAGAAAACAGTAGCGTTTTTAACAATGGAAGCTGCGATAAGTTCAGTTTTTTCTGTGGTTCTTTTTTCAACTTTAATTGACATTCACATATATTCCGCAAGTGGTGGCTTATTTAATGCTATTTCAGGTATAGCCAGACAGTTTTCTACAGGCATTGTTGTAGGTCTTATTTTGAGTTTATTGTGGGTATACATGCTGCACCGTTTTCAGACACAGAAATTCACTCATGTTTTAACAATAGGTCTTGTTTTAGCAACATACAGTATAACAGAAATTCTTGCAGGCAGTGGAATTCTAGCAGTTTTAGTTTTTGGCATAATTTTTGGAAATTATCATTTAGCCAGCAAAATCTTAAGAATGAAGATGAATTTAGACAACCTACAGCAGCAACTTAAAGGATTTTATGAAGAAATTTCTTTTCTTTTAGAAACTTTATTCTTTGTTTCGTTAGGTTTAATCTTTGTAATAGATACCAAATTTTTGTTGTACGGTATAATGTTTACTGTGGTACTTCTCATAACAAGATTTGGAGCAGTAAGAATTTCAACGTTCAAAAGTAGTTTAGCACAACAAAAAGGAGTAATTACCCTTATGTGTGCTCTAGGATTGACTCCGGCGACACTTGCCATTCTAACAGTTACGTATAACCGTGAATTTCCAGATAAATTGCAGTTAGCGGATACATTTGTAAGTATTATAACTTGTGTGATTATTTTGACGAACATAATTACAGCAATTGGAACAGTTTATTATCTATGGAAACACAAGAACCCTAAAAAATGCCCTGAGCAACAGTTATCACTAGAAGAAAAATAAAAAAAAACAAACGCAATAATTGGTGGCGGGCCCGCTGGGATTTGAACCCAAGACCTCCAACTCCGCAGGCTGGTGTCATAATCCGTGCTAGACGACAGGCCCAGAACTGAC
>JAIRJY010000180.1 GCA_031260365.1 Nitrososphaerota archaeon
AAGACTTTCTGTGTTATCTTCCACAATCACTTGTTATTGTTCACGCACCTTTAAGTGGCTCATAGGATCCATTAACACTTGAGGGATCCAGTCTAGTAAGTCTGTTGCAAGCAGGTAAGCACCTGTTTCTGATGCGGCAAAGTCGCCACAGGCGCCATTTACAAATGCTCCTGCAGCTGCAGCTTCAAACGCAAACACTTTTTGCGCTAATAACCCACCTACTATACCTGAAAGTACATCACCTGTTCCGCCCACTGTCATACCCGCGTTACCTGTAATATTCGTTTTCACCCTATCAGAGCTACAAATGATATCTACTTGACCCTTAACAAGCAAAATAGCTTTGAGTTCTTTAGCGACTTTTTGAATTAAATCAATTTTACCTTCAAGATCTTTTGGAAGCTTTTGACCCGAAAGCAGTGCAAATTCACTTTCATGCGGAGTGAGTACCAAAGGAACACTTAAGGGTCGTTTAAATTTTGCAAATGCCTTTAACCCATCAGCATCTAAAAGCAACGCTTTACCTGCTTTTTCCACTTTGTCAATAAACAATTTTACAAACTCTACACTTTCGCTCTTTAACCCCAACCCCGGACCCAACACAACACCATCCACCATAGCTAAATAAGAATCCAATTCAACAGCATTATCCGAATTAATATCATCTCCAGACAGTTTTATTGAAATTAAATCAGCCGACATTGAAGATATGTCATGAGCAGTTTTTTCCGGAGACGCCGTATATACAACATCAACACCTGTACGCAGTGCTGCAATAGAGGCAAGAGTAGGTGCACCCGAAAAAACATTACTACCGCCCACAACAAGCAAACGACCCGAATCGCCTTTATGTAGCCCTAAAAGACGTGGCTTTACCGCTAAACCAACATCACCCGGACCGGTAAAACGTTCAAACTCTAATGGCAAACCAATATCTCTAACCTCTAAAAAACCAACAAACGCTTTAGCTGTCTCTAAACCCAATTTAGATCGATAAAAAGTAACAGTCAAATCAGCCTTAACTGCACAATTTAAAACCTTACCCGTATCAGAATCTAGTCCTGTTGGTACGTCAACTGCAAGTTTAAACCCTTCCAACGAATTAATAACATTAACCATCTGTAATATGGGTGCTTTTAATTTCCCTTTTACACCTGTTCCAAGCAAAGCATCAACAATAACATCTGTCTCCACTAAAACGGGTATATCTGAGCTATCTATAACCTCAACAACCGAAGCAGTGTCCGTTACAGGTTTTAGTGCATTCCAATTTTGAACAGCTGATGGATGCTGGATATCTTTGCTTTTTCCAGCTAAAATAACTTTGACAGAGTAACCTTGTGCTAAAAGATGACGCGCAGCAACAAAACCGTCACCACCATTTCCACCTAAACCGCAAAAGAACGTGACTTTTTTTGTGTTTGAAAAACGTTTCTGAATTTCTTGTGCAACATTTCGTCCAGCATTCTCCATAAGCTGCAACAAACTTATGCCATAATATTCAGAGTTAATTTCTATAGCACGCATTTCACGACTGGAAATCGGTGTATTCACGTTTTTTGCTTGCATACTTAACACAATAGTATAAAATGGTTTTTGCAAGATAAGGTTATCCATTAATTTGGTGTGTTGTATACAAAAGCATCAACAAAACACAGTCGAATTAATAATATGTCTTAAAAAATAATTTTTTCAACAAAAACCTGGCAGCAAACAAATCAGATATATCTATACTATACACGACCGCGTTTTTTTGATTCAAAACCAAATTACAACGTTATCTAATTACACAACAATCGAAGTGCTGCGAACCTTATATATTCATAGAATAAAACGACCTAAAACACAAAAAAAGACGTCACAATACAAACAAAAACATTAAAAAACATCAAAAAAACCAAACCAACACAAACAAAAACAAAAAATAACATAGCACATACACGCTTTTTTGACTTATGGAGAAAACAAACACGTTTTTGTAAGCTAAAACAGTTGCAAGATTCACGAAAAAAAATCGAACATAAAAAATTTATAATAAACAGTTAAATCAACGAACTAGCCAATCGTAAAATAACAATATACATGTAAATTTCATGTTGTTACAACCACTTTAACAGGTACAAACCTCGAAAAGTAACCTATTCGACGCACATACAACAATAACTTACTCTTATTTTCACAAAAACTATTCATCAATGTTGTCGTTTGAATAAAAAAGTAATAAACCAAAAAAAGGTAACTATTTATCATAGCAGCAATAAACAAGATACAACAAGCTGGAGTGTAACATAAAAAAAACATATCAAATACTCATGTTAATTGTACTTTTCATAACAACACTTAGCACTGTTTCAACCGCAGCTCTAACAGAGGATTCTTGGAATACAAAAACACCAATGACACAAGCAAGGGCTGGTTTGGGTGTTGTTGCTGTTGATGGTAAAATTTATGCTATTGGTGGTATTAGCAGTTTTGGTAATGTTGTAGGCACTAATGAACGATATGACCCTAAAACAGACACATGGGTTACTTTGAAACCTATGCCAACTCCAAGATCTAATTTTGCGATAGCTGCGTATCAAGGTAAAATTTACTGCATAAGTGGCGGTGGACCAACTGAGATTTATGATATTGCTACTGACAGTTGGAGCAAAAATAAATCCGTTGCACCATTTAGTTGGGGAACCGCTGTTACTATTGACGAAAAAATTTTTGTTATACAAAATCATGAATTATACATGTTCAATCCAGCTACTAACAAGTGGACTAAAAAAACCAGCATGTCTACATTCACGCCGCACAATGGTATTTCAGTTGCGGTAGATGGCAAACTAATGGTTTGTGCTGGTTTTATAGAATATCCCATACAGATAGAGATGAGAGTTTTAATTTATGATCCAAAAACTGATATGTGGAGCGATGGAGTATGGCCTCCATTTGAAGTTGGCATGAACGCTGCAGTGGCAACAACTGGCGTTTATGCTCCTAAAAACGTATATTTCATGGGAAATCTACCTGTCGTAAACAATTATGTATTGGGAAATATCACTGTTTATGATCCACTAAAAAACACTTGGTCAACAACCAACACTAATAGTCCTACAGGTCGAGCAAATTATGGCACAACAGTTGTTGATGATGTATTATATGTGATAGGAGGCGTGTTAGTGGGTCCAGAAGGACCATATTACACAGAAGAAACATATGTAACTACAGCTATAAATGAGCAGTACGTACCAATTGAATACGGCTTTATCTCTGCTCCTTCTGAAACATCTACTACAGCGGCTACATCTGAACCTAATCAATTTACACCTATTTCAACACAGATTATCAAAGTAGTCACATTAGTCATAACAGTTGGTATTGTTATGGCAAGTTTAATTTTCTATTATCATAAGTCCAAGTTAAACACGATTAAACAAAATCAGAACATCGCATTACTTTACAGTTACAGTA